>CAYPSX010000043.1:0-22513 GCA_964413185.1 uncultured Bacteroidales bacterium | reverse complement strand
GAAGCACAGAATCTCATCCACAGTCGCGCAACCCAGAATGACCGGAGAGTGCGTCCATCGGTAATTTCCGGCGTAATTAAGTTTATAGAACCAGAATTTGAATTGTCGAAACTTCAATTGGGCTGGGCTGTGAGCTCATTAACCCTCACCTCTACCCTGGCCATGATGGTGGCCGGCCCGTTGAGCACAAAATTCGGACGCAAACCCGTATTAAAAATGGCAGCTTCGCTCTATGCCATTTCAGCATTGGGCTCTGCCATTGCTCCCGATTTCATTACACTTGTCTTAGCCCGCATGATTGGCGGTCTGGGTGTTGGTGCATCGCTGATTATCGCGCCAATGTACATTGCAGAAATTAGCCCGGCACACTTACGCGGGAGAATGGTTTCTTTCAACCAACTCAACATTGTAACCGGTATTTCAGTAGCATTTTTTACGAATTACCTCATTTTACAGCTTAGTCAGTCTGATACGAGCTGGGTACAAATGCTGGGTATAAAAGCAAATGAATGGCGCTGGATGCTTGGGCTCGAAACCATTCCGGCATTCCTGTATTTCGGATTACTCTTTGCAGTACCTGAAAGTCCGCGGTGGCTCATCATGAAATCAAATCCTACCCTGGCATTCAATATTCTGAAAAGAGTAAGCAGCGAAGCACAGGCCACAAAAGACCTTGAAGCCATTAAAGCTTCACTCAACAAAAAAACAGATAAAAAAAGAACAAAACTATCTGAACTATTTAAACCTGCATTGCGGCTTGTACTGCTCATTGGAATAATGGTGGCCATTTTGCAGCAAATTACCGGAATCAATTCTGTGTTTTTCTATGCGCCCATGATATTTGAACAAACCGGAATTGGGGTAGATGCCTCATTTTCACAGGCCATTTTTGTGGGGCTTACCAACCTCGTATTCACCATACTGGCCATCATGTTCATCGACCGTTTTGGCCGCAAAGCCCTGTTGATTTTTGGTTTTTCGGGAATCGCCATCAGCATGATGCTGCTTTCATGGAGCTTCAGCAATGCAACGTACACACTTACAGAAGAAGCTGTAAAAGAATTACCGCAACACGTTAATATTCAAAAAACAGCTGCAATGATTGGTACAACATATTACAGCGACATTGAGTTTAAAAATGCTGTAAAAGAAACTTTTGGCGAAATTGAATCGAAAAAAGTAGAAGCATCCCTCATCACAGCAAGTATTGACATGAATGCATGGCTCATTCTTATTGGCATTATCGGATTTGTAGCCTCATTTGCCATTTCGATCGGGCCTGTTATGTGGGTACTTTTTTCAGAACTATTTCCCAACAGCATTCGTGGCGTTGCCATTTCATTTACCGGCTTTATCAACTCCGGCATCAGCTTTTTGGTGCAGTTGGTATTTCCATGGGAGCTCGCCACCATTGGCAATGCAGCCACATTCCTCATTTATGGATTGTTTGCTGTGGCAGGTCTCGTTTTCGTACTCATTGTACTTCCCGAAACCAAGAATAAATCGCTCGAAGAACTCGAAGAAATTTTAGTTACAAGCAAAATAAAATAAGTAATCAATATAAAATAAGAAACTATGACCCGTTTCAATCTTTATATCCGGATAGTTACCCTGGCATTGGGAACAACCTTGATGCTGAGTTGCAGCAATTCAGCCAATCAGGCAGACAAAAAAAATGCATCGTCAAAAGAAAAAGTATCTGTAACCATAGAAGCTGAAAACTACCATAAAGTAGACGGACTTACAGCAACAAGGCAGGCAGATAAAGAAAATATTCAAACTCTGCAGATTGCTAAAAACGGATGGATTGCCCTGGATGCAGATATCCCCGTAGCCGGTCGCTACAAAGTCGAAATCAGGGCCATGGCCGATACCGAAAACACAACAAATGTATGGGTAGAAGATTATTACGACAATAAAGACAACCGCACGTACAACATCACCGGAAACATCAGCATAAACACAAAAAAAGACAAGCTTGATGTGTACAAAAAAATGGGGTCGCCTATGAACAAAGGCCTGCACAAAATAAAAATCCATACCGATGAACCACTAAAATTAGACTGGATTAAGTTCACCCTCATCAAAAAACACAGAGAAACTCCGGAGGCACTCGTGCAAAACACACAGGGCGATTCGTGGGAAATTGTTTGGGCAGATGAGTTTGACGGAGAAACCATCGACACCTCAAAATGGACCTACGATGTTGGCAACTGGGGCTGGGGAAATGCAGAGCTGCAATATTACACCGACAGCCGCGAAAAAAATGCCCGCATAGAAAACGGCAACCTCATTATTGAAGCCCACAAAAACGACATGGGCGAGAAATGGACATCGGCACGACTTACAACACGCGAAAAAATCAGCTTTCAGTACGGTAAAATAGAATTTAAAGCCATTGTTCCTGCAAAAAAAGGAAACTGGGCAGCCGGCTGGACACTTGGCGATGATTATGTAGATGAACTTTCGTGGCCCTATTGCGGCGAAATCGACATACTTGAAAGTGTTGGTTATGAAATGGATAACGAAACAGGCAACGGCATTGCACACGCATCTGCGCACAGCGGAGCTTACTATTTCAAACTCAACAATCAGCCAACCGCAACCATTCCCGTTGACAGCATGAACCAGAAATACCACAAATATGCCGTGGAATGGACGCCGGAATACATCAAAGCAATGGTTGACGACAAAGTTTATTTCGAGTACAACGACAATAGCACAGAACTTTCATGGCCTTTTGACAAGCCACACAACATTATCCTGAACCTGGCCATGGGCGGTGGCTGGGGCGGTGCACAAGGTATGGACCCCGATGTAACTTCGCAAAAAATGATTATCGATTACGTGAGAGTTTATGAACGCAAATAAGAAAATGGTGATAAAAAAGATACATATCAGACCGGCAATCAGCCTTTTAATCGTTTTTGCGGGCATCCTGGCCATACTTGTGTCAAGTTGCAGCACAGATCCCTCTGAAGCGGTGTTGCGCGAACAAAAAATCGAGTCGCTGCTCAGCCAGATGACGCTCGACGAAAAAATTGGTCAAATGACCCAAATAAGGCATTTCGATGAATTTACCGATGAAGACCTCACCTCCGGCGGTGTAGGCTCCATAATTCATACAGACGGACCAACACCGGGCAACGGCGCACGCGAATGGCAGGCGCGTTTTATTGAATTGCAGAAAAAAGCGCTTTCATCCAGATTGGGCATTCCTTTACTTTTTGGTGTTGATGCCATTCACGGACAAAACACCTACAACGGAGCCACCATTTTTCCGCACAACATCGGGATGGGCGCATCGCGCAATGCAGAACTGGTAAAAGATGCCGCGAAAATAACTGCCATAGAAATGCAGGCAACCGGCTTCAACTGGACATTTTCGCCGTGCATTTCCATACCCTACAACGAAAAATGGGGACGTGTATACGAAGCCTTTTCAGAAAGCACCGAACTCACATCCAAACTTACCATAGCCTCTGTTGAAGGCCATCAGGGCAACCTGAAAGATAAAACCACCGTTATGGCCACTGCCAAACACTACGTTGGCGACGGCTCAACCGAATACGGTGTAGAAGGAGGAAGCACCTCACTGAGCATGCAGGAAATAAGCGAAAGACTCCTGCCGCCGTACCGCGCCGCTGTAAAAGCCGGCATCGGAGCTATTATGGTCGGATTTAACGATTTACACGGCACCTCAATGCACGCCCATAAAACACTGATAACCGACACGCTGAAAAAAAGCATGGGCTTCGATGGCATTGTAATGACCGACTGGCGCGGCTATTCGCGCTTCGGACGCAACAAAGTAATCAATGCGGGCGTAGATATGGTAATGGCTGTGAACGGCGACATGGAAGACTTCCGGCAAGGCGTAAAAAAAGGGGTTGACTCGGGCGAAGTATCAATAGAGCGCATTAACGATGCAGTACGCAGAATTTTACGACAAAAACTTCGTTTGGGACTATTTGAAAATCCATTTCCCGACACAACATTAACCCATAAAATAGGAATTAAAAAACACCGCGACAAAGCCCGCCAGGCTGTGCGCGAGTCCATGGTGCTTTTAAAAAATACAAATAATACATTGCCCATAAATTCCGAAGCAGAAAAAATTGTCGTAGTGGGAGAACACGCCAACAACGCCGGACTTCAATCGGGCGGATGGACCATTCGCTGGCAGGGCGTTGATACCACTTACAAAGGAGCTACAACCATACTCGACGGCATTCAAAAAATGGCAGAAGGCACAATAATTTATGATGCAAACGGTACAGAAACCCACACCGATGCAGATTTAGCCATTATTGTGGTTGGAGAACAACCCTACGCTGAATTTTTCGGCGACATAGGTGATGAACGCAGTAAATGTACATTTGAATTGCCATTAAAACAGCAAAACTATATCAAAAAATACCATGATGCCGATGTTCCGACTATTGTGGTCCTCATTTCGGGCAGACCACTACTCGTAACCCGGCAAATTTCACAATCAGATGCATTTATCGCAGCATGGCTTCCAGGCTCAGAAGGCGATGGCGTAGCAGAAGTATTGTTCGGTAAGTACAACTTCTCCGGGAAGCTACCTCATTCGTGGCCGGCTTTTAAAGAAGATTTTAATGGAAAATACGGGCCAAATTTTTGGGACTCATCGGTTAAACCATTGTACGAATTTGGCTTTGGCTTAAGATACCCTGATTTTGAACCGAAAAAATAAAAACCAATTATACATGCCAACTTCTACCACATACCTGAATCAAACTGCACAGTGTAACACCTCGTTACCTGTAGAAGGAAAATACGTTACAATTGATGAAGAAAAGTTCTATAAAATAGCCAATTACGATCAAATGCGACCTTTTTTTATGTCGCTTGTAAGCCATACCGATCATTGGTTGTTCATTTCATCAAAAGGTGGAGTTACAGCAGGCAGAAAAAACGAAAATCTGGCACTTTTTCCCTACTATACCGATGATAAAATAACAGATTTGTCGGAAAACACAGGAAGTAAAACCCTTTTCCGAATTAATAAAAACAACAAGGTATTTTTGTGGGAACCATTCTCCGACAAAAACAAAGGAGTATACTCAACGCAGCGCAACCTGTACAAAAATGTAGCAGGCAACACCATCATTTTTGAAGAGACAAATGACGACCTTCAAATTACATTCCGCGTAAAATGGCAATTTTCAGAAAAATATGGTTTTGTAAAAACTTCAGAGCTGCAAAACCTCGACGATAAACAGGTATCACTTGAAATACTCGACGGAATACAAAACATTTTGCCTTATGGCGTTGGGGCAAATTTGCAAAACAACACCAGTAACCTGGTAAATGCTTACAAAAAAAACGAACTCGTCAGCATGGCCAAACTGGGTATTTACTCACTCAGCGCCATGATTATAGACAAAGCCGAACCTAGTGAAGCACTCAAAGCCACAACCGTTTGGAGTACAGGCATTAAACCTACAAAAATATTGCTTTCTGATTTGCAACTCGACCAATTCAGGCGTGGGGAAATACTTAAAACAGAAACCGATCAGCGGGCAGAAAAAGGCGCTTATTTTATCAAAAGCCCGCTTACACTCAAGAAAAATCAAGGATGGCGCTGGTATTTTGTAGCCGAAGTAAATCAGGATCATGCTGATGTTTATGCCATGATCGATCACTTAAAAAACGACCCGAACAAAATTGTTGAATCGCTAAAAGCAGATATTGAAGAAGGTACACAAACACTCCAAAAGTTTGTAGGAATGGCTGACGGATTGCAGCTCACCGGCGATGAGCTTAGCTGCGGACGACATTTTTCAAACGTACTTTTCAATATCATGCGGGGCGGAATTTTCGAAAACGGCTACACAATAGAAAAAGCTGACTTTGAGGCACATCTGAAAACCGTCAACACAAATACAGCCGAAAAACACAAGGCTTTTCTGGAGAAACTCCCTTCAGAAATCAACTATAATGAACTGCTCAAAAAAGCAGCAGCCACAAAAGATACCGATTTAATTCGCATTTGCTATGAATACCTGCCGCTTACGTTCAGCCGCAGACACGGCGACCCGAGCCGGCCGTGGAACAAATTCTCCATTCCCGGCAAAAACAAAGACGGCACGTACATCAAAAATTACGAAGGCAACTGGCGCGATATTTTCCAAAACTGGGAAGCCCTGGCCTACTCTTTTCCCGGCTATGTAATCTCAATGATTACAAAATTCGTAAACGCATCAACCATTGACGGTTACAACCCGTACAGAATCACACGAAACGGCATAGACTGGGAAGTTGCAGATCCCGATGACCCGTGGTCGTTTATCGGGTACTGGGGCGATCATCAGATTATTTACCTGCTAAAGCTCATGGAAATTGCCAAAGAATTTGAGCAGGAACAATTCAGCAAACTACTTACAGAAAAACTGTACGTATACGCCAACGTGCCTTACAGAATCAAAAGCTACGAAGATATTGTAAAAAACCCGCAAAGCACCATCGACTTTGAGGTTGAAAAAGAAAAACAAATACTCAAAAAAACAGCAGAAACCGGTACCGATGGCAAATTGGTTTTCGATAAAAACGGAAAATTAATAAAAGCCGGTTTAATCGAAAAAATGCTCAATCCGCTGCTGGCAAAACTTTCTAACTTTATCCCCGAAGCCGGAATTTGGCTCAACACGCAACGGCCCGAATGGAACGACGCCAATAACGCACTTGTGGGCAACGGCGTTTCAATGGTAACCCTGTATTACATGCGCCGATATGTAAAATTCTGCTTAAACCTGATTGAAGAGCAAAATAAACTTAACGCAACACTCAATCAACCGGTTAGTGATTTTATGAAAGAAATTTCAACCATATTAAAAAAACACAGCGCACTGCTACAAAAGAATATTACCGACACCAAACGCAAACTTATTACCGATGAACTGGGCAAAGCCGGCGAAAACTACAGGAAAACAGCTTATAGCGGATTTAGCAACAAAACAACCTCTGTATCATCGAATCAGCTAACCTCGTTTTTAAACCTTACGCTGACCTACATAGACCACTCTATAGCAGCCAACAAACGAAAAGACGGATTATATCATGCTTACAATCTTATAGAATTCACAAAAGATAAAATAAGCATAAAACCACTTTACGAAATGCTCGAAGGACAGGTTGCTGTGCTATCTTCGGGTTATTTAAGCGCAAAAGAAGCGTTGGAGGTAGTGGATTCACTGAAACAGAGCAAAATATACCGTGAAGACCAATACAGCTACATGCTTTATCCCAATCGCGATCTGCCTAAATTTTTATCGAAAAACCTCATTCCTGCTAAATTTGTAGAGAAATCGAAACTGGCAAAATCGTTGCTCAAAGAAGGAAACGAATCAATTATTGTAAAAGATATAAACGGCAACTACCATTTCAACGGCTCCTTTAACAATGCCGACAGTTTAAAAGCAGCGCTGGATAACCTTAAAGGAACCTGCTTTGAAAAACAGGCAGAGAAAGAGTACAACGATTATCTGGACATTTTCGAGCAACTTTTTAATCACAAAGCATTTACCGGCCGCTCAGGAACATTTTTCGGTTACGAGGGACTGGGTAGCATATACTGGCACATGGTTTCCAAACTACTGCTGGCTGTGCAGGAAAATATTATAAAAACAGAAACCGAAACAACCGACCCCAAAACTACCGGAAAACTCATCGACCATTACTATGAAATAAGAGCCGGAATTGGTATTAACAAAAGCCCCGACCTTTACGGAGCCTTTCCAACCGATCCGTACTCGCACACACCGGGCAACAAAGGTGCGCAGCAACCCGGCATGACCGGCCAGGTGAAAGAAGACATCCTAAGCCGATGGGGAGAACTCGGGTTACGTGTAAAAAACGGCAAAATATCATTTGACCCAAGTTTCATTAATCAGGATGAATTCCTCAGCGAAGAAACTGAACTCAAATATTATGATATCAACGGAGTTCAACAAAAAATACAGCTCAAACAAAATGAGTTGGCATTTACATTTTGTCAAGTTCCTATTATCTACAAAAAGACGAAAACAAAAGAAATAGAAATCACATATAAAAACGGTAAAATTGAAACAATAAGCGGACAAACCCTTTCAGGTCAAACCTCAGAGACAATTTTCAATCGCACAACACAAATCATTCTCATTAGGGTAAAACAATCGTTTTAATTTTACTTCCAAAGGGAAAAGCAGGTAGGGGTTGCTTTTCCCTTTTTTTTGACTCCAACAATAAACTTTTCATATTTTCCGTGAGCGATAAAGTAGGGATTATTGTACCATAAATCATATACCTTTCCGCAGAATTGCGTATTTTTACCTTATAACCGTTCAAATAGAAACTAATGCAGATTAAAATACTGCAAAAAACCGCAATATTAACACTATTTCTGGCAATTTTTCAGTTCGCCTGGAGTGCCAAACAAATCGGTATTCCCAGCGTAAAAAGTTACAAAACTTCTCAAATGCAGGCCGGAGCACAAACCTGGATGATCGATATCAACAATAAAGGCATTGCATATTTTGCCAATAACGATGGTGTTTTAGAGTTTGATGGCATTCACTGGCGCAAATATCCGTTACCAGGAGGAATTATAGTGCGAAGTGTAAAAACCACTGACGATGGCAGAGTGTATGCAGGCGGATTTAATGAATTCGGGTATTTAGCGCCAGATAAAAACGGCGAGCTCAACTATCATTCACTTACCTCGCTCCTGCCCGAAGAAGCCAACGATTTTGGCGAAGTATGGCGAATTTATGACCTTCCCGTTGGCATGGTTTTTCAATCGTACGAACAGCTCATCATTTACAAAAACAACAAAATAAAAATTATTGAAGCCCCTCACCTGTTCCATTTCTCATTTCTTGTAAATGGCGAACTTTATATCGACGACCAGGAAAACGGCATCTATCGGCTGAGCAACGACCAAATTGTAAAAGTGCCGGGGCTTTCTAAACTCGCCGGACAACTCATTTGGGCAATGATACCCAAGGGAAAAAATATTCTGATAGCCACTGCCGACAATGGAATTTTTGAATTTAACGGCCTCGAAATAAAAGAATGGAAAAATAAAGCCACATCGTTTCTCAAAAAGAATCAAATATATTCCGGAGTGGCCGTAAACGAAAAAACTTACGCCTTCGGAACCATTCAGGACGGACTGCTCATTTGCGATTCGTCCGGAAACATTCTTCAGCACATCAATATCGACCGCGGATTACAAAACAATACGGTACTCAGCCTTAAAGTCGATCAGTATAAAAACCTGTGGCTGGGGCTCGACAATGGCATAGATTACATTGAAATAAACTCGCCACTCACCTATTTTTCTGAGTTTAACGGCATCAGCACAGGCTATGCAGCCATAAAACACAATGGAATACTGTACCTGGGCACGAACCGGGGCGTTTTTTATCACGACTGGGAAAAATTGATGCAAGGCGGTGGCAAACAGGTTTTTAAATTGCTGCCCGGAACACGCGGACAGGTTTGGAGTTTCAGGGTTTTCAACGGAACATTGTTTTGCGGCCATAATTCCGGGATATTCACCATAAAAAACAACAAAGCACAATTAATTTCTGATGTTCAGGGCGGCTGGACATTCATACGCCCCACGAACCGCAACAACATTATTCTTTGTGGCACCTACACAGGGTTGGTAAAAATCATAAAAAAAGACGGGGAATGGGTTTCTGCCGGTAAACTTCATGGTTTCAAAGAATCATCGCGGTACCTTACTCACGGCGAAAATCAAAGCCTCTGGATGTCGCATGTGTACAAAGGTGTTTATAAAATAGAACTAACAGAAAACTGCGACAGTATAAAAGAATACCATCTATATGGTAAAAAATCGGGGCTTCCGGTACAAAAAAACATCAATGTATGTACAATAAACGGAACCCCCGTTTTTGCCACAGGCAAAGGATTTTACAAGTTCAATTCCACACAAAACCATTTTGAACCTGCACAAAACATCAACAAAAAATTCCCCAATCCGGAAATAAAACTTATCAATGAAGATAAAGCAGGCAATGTATGGTATTTTACCGAAAACAATGCAGGTGTGTATCGCAGACAGGAAGATGGCTCTTATGTTGATGTAAAAGCGCCTTTCAAAGAGCTCTCAGGCCGCTTCATCAAATGGTTTCAGTTTGTTTACCCGTTAAACGAAAACCATGTAATATTTGGTTTGCAAGATGGTTTTGCCTATTACACGCCCCAGTTCCCTAAAAACTATCAAAAGCCTTTCAACTCATTCGTTCGAAAAGTAACAATTACCCAAATAGATAGTGTTATTTTTTGTGGCCATCAAACACAGGAAAAATTCAATGCAGGCATTCCACACCGCTACAACCAGTTAAAATTTGAATTTGCAGCCAGCGACTTTGAGAATCCCGAAGTATTGCAGTTCAGTACTAAGCTGTCGGAATTTGATGACGAATGGTCGAATTGGAGCAGCCGGAGCATACGCGAATTCACCAATTTGACACACGGCGAATACACTTTCAACGTAAGAGCACGCAATATTTTCGGAAAAATCAGCGAGACAGACACCCTGCACTTTGAAATATATGCACCCTGGTACTTAAGTTGGTGGGGCTACGCTCTATACTTTACAATTTTGGTTACTTTTATTTACATCATGTACCGTTACGTGCGGTACAAAACCGAAAAAACCAAACGCGAAGAAGAAGCCCAGCAAAAACGCCTGTTCCGGGAACGCGAAAAACAGCTACAAAACAATGCACTCCGGGCAGAAAAAGAGGTTATCAGGGAACGAAACGAAAGGTTGCGGGCAGAAATGAAACAAAAAGACAAAGAGCTGGCAAACAACACCATGCAAATGATTCAAAAAGGAAAACTGCTTAATTCACTAAAAAACGATCTGTACAAATTTGCCGATGAAATGAATGATGACCTCATGACCCACCGCATAAAAAAAATGATGCGGAAAATAGACCGTGAGCTGGATACAGAAAAGCAATGGGAAGTATTTGAAAAACATTTCGAAAGCGTACACGAGGAATTCCTCAAACGCCTGAAAGCAGCTTTTCCTGATTTAACCCCGCGAGAAATGAAACTCTGCGCTTATTTGCGACTTAATATTTCCAGCAAAGAAATTGCAACGCTCATGAATATTTCAACACGTGGCGTGGAAATAAGCCGTTACAGACTGCGTAAAAAACTCCAGCTTTCACACGAAACCAATCTTTCTGAATTTATTATTTCGTTCTGATATTAACAAAAATCAAAAAATATGATCAAAATATTTCAATCCGGAAAAAAGAAAAATAAAAAAGTCGGGCTGGCGCTTGGTGGCGGAGCCGTATTGGGCGCTGCCCACGTAGGGGTTCTCAAGGCTTTAGATGAACAAGAAATAGAAATAAGCTACATTGCCGGCACAAGTATCGGTGCTTTTGTTGCATCATTTTTCGCGTTTGGCAAAAACTGGAAAGACATACAGGAAATTGCTTCAGAGCTGCGGTGGCTCGATATTACGGAAGTGTCGCTTTCACAGTATGGTATCCTCTCTAATGAAAAAATGGGTAAATTAATCACAAAACACATTGGAGATAAAAACCTGGAAGATGCCAAAATACCTGTTTCAATGATTGCCACAAATGTAGCCAACGGCGAAAAAGTTGTACTTGAAAAGGGATCTGTAACCAAAGCAGCTATGGCAAGTAGTTGCATACCCGGGATTTTTAAACCCGTTGAAATAAACGATAACATGCTGGTTGACGGCGGCATTGTAGAGAATGTCCCCATCAATGCTGTAAAAAATATGGGCGCCGATCAAATTATTGGAGTAGACCTAAACGCAAATCATAAATACGGGAAACCCAAAAATATTATTGATGTGGTAGTGAACAGCTTTCATTACACATTGATGGCGGCTGCCAAATTGCAAACCGAAGAGGCAGATTTGCTGATAAAGCCCGACCTCTCTTCGTTTAACCGCGCCAATATGGATCAGGTCGAGGATTTAATGAAACAGGGTTATAAGGATGCCACCGAAGCATTAAAATCATTAGAATAACCAGCCAAACCCATTTGGAATCCTGCATTTACCAACGAAATCAATAGCCCCGGTATTCATGCCGGGGTTTCTGAATATACAACGGAAACGGCTTTAGCCACGAATTAAACTTCAAAAAACGTCTCATAAAAACGGGCTAAAGCCCGACGAACGCCCCGTAAACATGAACCCGGCCATAAATGACCGGGCTAGTGAACGGTTGCAATCAAATATCCATATGCAACCATGCTAATGAATATTCAAAAATCAAAATATCAAACAAATACCGGACATTCTTCTCTTATTAAAATGCGATATTTTTCAAAAACAATCGTTTTCAAAATTTGTTAATAGATTACAAACTTAACGATCAAAAACCGCAATATACATGGCATATATTGACTATTACAGAATATTAGGAGTTGATAAAAGTGCAAGCCAGGATGATATAAAAAAAGCATACCGAAAACTGGCTCGCAAATACCACCCCGACCTGAACCCAAACGATGATTCGGTAAAGCAAAAGTTCCAGCAAATCGCTGAGGCCTACGAGGTGTTGGGCGACAAAGAAAAAAGGAAAAAGTACGACAAGTACGGCGAAAACTGGAAACATGCCGATGAGTACGAAAAAGCCGGGTATGGCGGGCAGCAGCAACAACAAGGACAGCAGTTTTATCAAAACTTCGGCGACTTTTTTTCCGGAGCCGGAGCACAAGGCGGATTTAGCAGCGGCGGTGCCGGAGGCTTTTCTGACTTTTTTGAGTCGATGTTCGGCGGAACAGGCGGAAGAAGCCGGCAAGCCGGTTTTCGAGGAAACGATCTACAGGCCGAAATGCAGCTTAACCTGACGGATGTAATGCATTCGCACAAACGAACACTGACAATCAATGGAAAAAAAATCCGTATCACCATTCCGGCTGGACTGGAAGACGGACAAACAATTAAAATAGCCGGTTATGGCAGTCCCGGAGCAAACGGTGGCCCAAACGGCGATTTATACATTACATTTTCAATAAACAACAATACCAGCTTTAACCGCGATGGCAGCAACCTCTACTCCACTGTTGAAACCGATTTTTACACCGCTGTGTTAGGTGGAACAACAACAATTGACACACTGGACGGCCAGGCACGCATAAAAATAAAACCGGGAACACAGCCGGGCACAAAAATGAGACTGAAAGGCAAAGGGTTTCCGAAATATAAAAATGAACAATCAAAAGGAGACCTTATTGTTACCATACAGATAAAAGTCCCCACAAAATTAAATGAGAAAGAGAAGCAACTGTTTGAAGAACTTAAAAAAGCCCGTCAATCATGAGCAAAGACCAATATATAAGCATTGAGGAACTGTGCCAATTATACGAAATTGAGGCAGAATTTATTGACGAACTACAAGAAAATGAGCTAATTAATGTAGTTCAGGAGGAAGAGAAAACATTGGTACCGGTAACAGAAATACAAAACCTCGAAAAAATTCAATCGTTTTATTACGATCTGGAAATCAATATAGCCGGAATTGATGCCATCTTCAACCTACTCAATCAAATTGATGAAATGAAACGCGAAATGGAAGACCTAAGGCGGAAACTCAGCTTTTTTCAAAACAAGACGATGTAATCCGAAAAACTAAAGATATTTCTCAGGTTTTAGTATTTTTTATTTCACCCGAACAGGCTTAGCGGCTACATGCTGCTTAGCCGGTATTGTTTTTTCCCTTCCGGTAATATTTTATTCGCTAAGCAAAAAAAAGCGCTAAGCGGGTTTTCATCTCTGATTGGATATTTTGTCGTGATATGGGCTATGCATTTGTTTTGGGCTTACCTTTGGCATCTTTTTCCTCTTTTTCAATAAAAGATTTTGCTATGGAGTGGGCTGCCAGCGGGGCAGTGAGATAAATGAAAATGATTATCAAAAAAGATTTAATGTATATGCCGGGGGTATTGAAAAATACAGAAACACCTATTAATAAAAGCAGCGCCCCAAACGAAGTTGCCTTTGTTGTGGCATGCATGCGGCTGTATAAATCTTTAAACCTTATCAGGCCAATGGCGGCAATTAATATAAATGCAGAGCCTAAAAGGAGCAGTATGGATACAATATACATTTTCATTTTATGTCACTTTTTTGTTTAAGATAGGTTGAAATAGCTACAGTACCTATAAAAGAAACCAGTGAAATAATAATCACCACATCAATATAAAATTCGCTTTTAAGAAGTACGCTGTAAATAATAATAAATCCAATTATTATAGATGATATCAGATCCATTGCCGCAATACGATCATTTACACTTGGGCCGCGCACCAGCCTTGCAAACGACAACACCAGGGCAATGAGTAAGAATATCAGGCCTGTATAAATAAAAATATTGGGAACATTTGCAGTCATAATTTAACGTATTAGAGCAATTATTTTGTCTTGTACAGTCTCAATTTCCTGAATCACCCGGTTGTTTCTATTGGTATGTAAATAGTGTACAAGAAGCGATTTTTTTTCATCATCATAATCCACACTAAGTGTACCGGGTGTCATAGAAAGCAGGTTACTAAACAACAATAGTCCGAAAGAACTGGCTGTTCTGTTCTTTATCCAAACAAAATCAGATACACTCTGTGTTTTGGGCGTAAGAATGTCATAAGCAATATAAAAGTTCGATTTTACCAGGTTGTACAGGTAAAAAACAATAAATGCAATGAGTAAATATGGCTTTCTAAAAATTTTCATTTTTGCAACATTAAAACTTTTTCAATATAAACCTCCGGGTCAACAAGTTGTTTGGCAGCTTCAAAGGTAAATTCAAAAACCTGCGAAGCAAACAACCCCATAGCAATACTTGCCAGGCCGAGCAATACTGACGGGAGCAACGCTGAAAAAGACAATTTGGTTTCGGGTAACGCGTTTTCGGTCTCGGGCTGTTTTTTTAAAAATGCTTCGTTCCATATTTTGATCATACTGTATAAAGTAAGCATGCTGGTTAAAATTGCTACCGTGGTGATGAGATAATGCTCTGCCTCAAACCCGGCTTTTATGAGAATGAATTTTGCAAAGAAACCTGAAATGGGTGGTATTCCGGCCAGAGCAAATACGGGTATAATAAACAAAATTGCCAGAAAGGGTTGTTCTTTAAATAATCCGCCTACATTTTTCAAATAATAAGTTCCTTTAAGCTTGTTTATTAGGCCGGCTACCAAAAAGGTGTTGGTTTTGGCAATCATATTGTGTAAGGTAAAAAATATTCCACCGGCAATGGCCAAAGGAGTAAAAATACCCAGTCCCATTACCATATATCCAATTTGGCTGATAATATGATACGATAAAATTCGCCTTGTTTCGTAATGTGTTGAGGCTGCCATACCGCCAACAACCATTGTAAAGCCGGCAATAATGAGCAGAAGTGTGTGCCAGAATAGGGCATCTTGCACAAAAAACATGGTAAAGAACCGGAAAAGCGCATATACACCAACTTTAGTAAGCAGGCCGGCAAACAACGCAGTAACAGTAATATTTGGCGTGTGGTATGATGATGGCAGCCAGAAAAACAAAGGAAACAAGCCAGCTTTAATGCCAAAAGCCACAAAAAACAGCATGGCCGAGGTGTTCATCAGCAGGTTTTGCTGATCTCCTATAAGAATTTGAGCCAAATGAGCCATATTGAGCGTACCTGTTTTTCCGTAGAGCAATCCCAGCCCGGCCAAAAAAAGCATAGAACCGATCAGGTTTAGCGCCAAATATTTAATCCCGCCCTCGAGCTGTTCTTTTGTGTTGCCCATGGTAATAAGCACAAAAGATGATAAGAGCATCACCTCAAACCATACGTATAAATTGAACACATCGCCTGTAATAAATGCGCCATTCACACCCATTGTGAGCGAAAAAAAGAAAATATAAAATTTTGAACCGTAGTTTACTTCCCTTACAAAAGTGTAAGAATATATGGCGATGGTAACAACAATAAAAGATGATACAAGAAGCATGATGGCAGACAGATAATCCACGACCAGTGAAATTCCAAATGGGGCTTTCCATCCGCCCACCTGTAAAACCAAAACTTCTTGTTGTTTCACTTCAGAAAACAGATATACCGAAACGCCCAAAAGCAGTAAGCTGCCGGCAATACCAATCCAGGCACCCAATTTTTGAGAATTGATAAAAAGCAGCACTATAATAAGTGCCAACGGGATTAATATGGGTAGTGAAATTGCATTCATTTTTTATCCATCTGTTTGTTTTAGTTGATCCAGATCGTCTGTTCCGGTTGTATTATAAAATTTATATTTTAAAGCAAGTGTAAAAACCACGATTCCAAAACCGATAACAATAGCCGTAAGCACCAAAGCCTGGGGCAACGGATCTGTTTCAATTGCCGACAACTCTTCTCCCTCTACAAAAACAGGATTACCGGATATTATACCGGCAGAAAGAAATACCAGCAGATTGGTGGCATTACTCAAAAACATGATTCCAATAATAAATTTCAAAATACTTCGTCGCAAAAGCAGGTATACCCCTATGGCATACAATAATCCGATTAATATGGCCAGTAATACTTCCATTAGTCTTTATTTGATAATGTGAAAAAAAACAACAACGTAACCCCAATCACGGTAAAGAAAACGCCCATATCGAATAACAGCGGTGTACCAATTTTATAGGCATTTCCAAACGGCAGCGGAATGGTTGTCCATATACCTTGAAATACCGTACCCTTAGCAAACCATCCGGGCAAAACGCTAATCAACGCAAGAAACAACCCAAACGCGATGTAAGAAAAAGGCTGAACTTTGAGTTTTTGCTGTACATCTTTAGCAGAAAACGCCAGGCTTGTATAAACCACTGACAAACCCGCGAGCAGCCCGCCAATAAAACCACCTCCCGGATGATTATGCCCTCTCAACAGGGCGAGCACTGCGAATAGTAGTAATATTCCACGTATATATTTCGATGCTATTTGCAATATTACTGAGTTCATAGCTTTGTTTTATTTGTTTTTTTAGGTTTCAATAATATGTAAACACCCATAGCAGCAATACTGAGTACGGTTATCTCTCCCAGTGTATCGAGGGTTCTGAAATCAACCAAAATAACATTCACCACATTCTTTCCAAAAGCTTCGGGCAAACTTTTCTCTATAAAAAAGTCAGAAATAGACAGGTTAAAATCGACATGAATGGCCTGCAAAGCCAAAATGGACATTACACTACCAAAAGCCAATGCGATAAGGGCATCGCGCAGGCGGGTCGATTTTTTTGAAAGTGTAGCAAATTCCGGCATTTTCTGTAAAACCAACACAAAAACGACAATGGTGAGCGTTTCTATAATAATTTGTGTAATGGCAAGGTCTACAGCACTGTAATAAAGGTAAATGAGAGAAATTCCATATCCGGTAATCCCCATTGCAATAATTGTTTTCATGCGGGAGCGGGCAACGGCACTATAAATTGCCGTGAGCATCATAATAAAAATCAGCCCGCTAATATAAAACGGCTGAAGCGAAAATGAAGTATCAATTCCCCAGCCACGAGTGATATAAACCTGTAGCCAGAGCAGAAGCGATGTGAAAAGGATGATGGTAAGTATATAATACCGGTGATAGCCATGCTGGATAAGCCTCGTGCTTTGCACAGAGCGGTCTATAAAACCATCTATTGCGGCAGAAAAAACATCGGAAAAATTGATGCCAAATAATATGTCGTTTATTTTACGCCACACAAGTAAAACCTTGTTGTTTTTATATATAGCCAGAAAGATGAGAACACCCATAACTACGGTAAAAAGACTAAGCAGAAACACCTGATTTACACCATGCCATAATTGTAATTCTACGTCTACGGGTTCAGCTCTTACGGTAGCAAGTGCATGTTCAATTATTCCCGACAAAACCCCGGGATACAACCCTAACCCGAGGCTGAATATTGCCAATACGCCGGGACCAAACAGAAAAAACCAGTCGATTTTTTTTGGCCTTTTTATAAACGTGTTGACATTTCCAAAAAATACTTTAAAAAGGAAGAAAAGGGATATGGTAACCATTAATATATTGGAAATAACGCCCATAATGAGCACCATAAAACCCAGTCCGGGCGATTGCACTTTTGCTTCGTAAATAAGCTCCTTGCCGATAAACCCGAGCAAAGGCGGCAGCCCGGCCATTGAAAACAAAGCTATAACTGCAACAGGAAAACCATAGGGCAGCAAACGTGCAAGTCCGCCGAGTAAATCAATATCACGCGTTCCGGCTTTATTTTCGACATAGCCTGCAATCATAAAAAGAGATGCTTTGTAGAAAGCGTGTACAAAAAGAAATACAAAGGCTGCTTTTATGGAGATGTTGGTATCAATACCAAATAAAAGCACCAGCAATCCCAGGGCGCTTATGGTGGTATAAGCTAAAATTATTTTTATGTCTTTTTGAGTAATAGATAAATATGCGCCAACTAACATAGTAACAACCCCAACTACCGGAATTATATGACTCCATTCGTTGGTTCCTCCAAGAACCGGATTTAAGCGTGCAAGGAGAAAAATTCCCGCTTTTACCATGGTAGCAGAATGGAGGTAAACGCTTACCGGAGTTGGGGCATGCATGGCCCCGGGCAGCCAAAAATGAAACGGAAACTGTGCAGATTTTGTAAAAACGCCTACTAAAATCAATAGCAGTGAAGGCAGGTATAGATTACTTGATTTGATTTGATCTGATTGTGCTATCCAATCTGAAAGCACATAACTATCTGCAATATTGCCAATAAGTATAATTCCGGCCAGGAGCGACAAACCGCCAAAAGTTGTGATAAAAAAAGACTGAAAAGCTGCTTTGCGCGCCGATGCTTTTTCATTAAAAAAACTAATGAGCAGAAAAGAGAGGACACTGGTTAGTTCCCAAAAGATAAATAATTGCACCATATTGGTAGAAATAACCAGCCCAAGCATTGCACCGCTAAAAACAGCCAAATAGAAATAGAAGCGGGGCTTAAAGCTGTAGTTTTTCATGTATGCCCTGGAGTACAAAAACACCAGAAAACCAATGGCAGTAATCAGCAAAGCAAAAACCAGACTTAAGCCGTCGAGCGTAAATTCTAAGTTTATGTCTAATTCGGGAATCCATGTAAAGCGTTGTTGAAAAATAGTTCCGGATGCAATAGCCGGAATTCTCAGCATAAAATATCCAAAAGCCCCTAAATGCAGCAATGCCGGCAATATGGGATTAATATTCCTGTGTTTTTCAGGAATAAAAAACATGGCTATTGCCACAATCAGATATAAAATCAACAAAATAGTTTCCATGAAAACCTAATAAGCAAATCACACTGATTTATAATAACATTACCTGATAAAATTTGTTTTAAAAAGTAGTTATAAAAGTATAAGTCTCTGCAAGCCAAACGCACCCCTTCTTTGCCTGTCAACACTAATATAAAATATAACAAACTTTTCCTTCCGCACCTGTGTTTTCCGATTCAAATAAAAAAATGCAGCCAAAACGCCACAAACCGAACTAAAAACAAGATTAACAGCTACTTGCACAAACCGCAACTCTCATACTTTTTGTAAAGGAACAAAGAAAACATTAAAAAAACGAGCATTAAAAAGCAAAAAGGTAAAATTTCAGTTTTGGCTATTTGCAACTGAAAAGAGGTTTTGATTTTGGTTTCGGCCTTTGTCGAGTACAAAGTCAGGCATATATGGCAAGTTCAGTTTATACTTTACAAATCGAAACAAAGCACCGTAATATCATCAATTTGTTCAACAGTATCTCCGTTACTGTTGAGCATCCAGTTTGACAACTCTTTTTTCAGTTCCATTTTTTGCTCTTGAATAGCTAAGTGAGCAGTTTCCAATATTTTTTGTTTGAAATTCGATGTCATGTACCTTTTGCCCGAATCGCCACCAAATTGATCGGTATAGCCATCTGTTGACAAAAATATTCTATCGCCCCGTTTTAATTTCACCTGCTTTGAATTGAACTTTTCAATTTTGTGATATATGCCCACGGGCATTTTATCGGGGGTATATTCTTCCAGGGTGACATTAGTTTCGGATTTTCTGACAACCCATAGTGGTATTCCGGCTCCTGACCACTGGCAATCAAGCTTTTGCATGTCTATTTTCAAAAGGCCGATTTCAATGCTGTCGCGTTGCGATTTGCTGTTTGATTTTTGGCGTAGCGCCATAATAATTTTATCCCGCAGGTAATCAAGAATTTCTCCGGTATCAGCTTGCGGGTATTTACTTGTAATTTCGTTTAAAAATGTAATGCCTAACATACTCATAAATCCGCCGGGAACGCCATGTCCGGTGCAGTCGGCTACTGCTACATAAAGATTCTGGTTACTCTTTGATATCCAGTAAAAGTCGCCTGAAACCACATCCTTCGGTTCAAAAATGATAAAATTGTATTTGAGCAGGCTCGCTATTTGTTCAGCCGATGGAAGCACTGCATTTTGAATGCGCTTTGCATATAAAATGGAATCGTCGATTCGTTGTTTTTGTTTCTCAATAAAGGTTTTTTGTTCAATTACGGTATCGCGCTGTGTTTGAATTTCTTCGTTTTGTGTTCGAATTTCCTCATTAGCTGAAATGAGAAGTGCGTTTTTTTCAGCGGTTATCTGATTTCTTTTCTTTTTGTTTAAATAATTTTTGTACACAAATACGACGAGAGCAATAAGTAAGAGGGTGCTCACCAACAAAAAGTTACGAAAATGCAGCTGCCGTTGGTGCTCTGCTTTTTGTTTATCTATAATTAATCGTTGTTGTACGATTTCCCGTTCTTTTTCAAGTGTTTGGTATTTAACTTCGAATGCAGCCATTTTACTGTTCACTTCTTCTTCAATAATTTCAGCTTCGGTTGCCATTATTTTAGCTTGATACTCGTCCATTTTATCAATATTTCCAATAAATATCATATTGGTACGCAGGTTTCTGTACAAAGAGTTGATGTACGATTTCATATCGTTAGCTTGTGCAATTTTTAAAGCCGATTCAAAATATTTTGTACTTGTTTGGAAATTTTGCAGGAACTGGTATGTTTCGCCTAACTTTTCATAAATATGTACGATCTCAAGATTCATATTATTTGAGCGGAAGAAATATAATGCCATATTATTCAGACGAATAATACTATCCATAAGCGGATTGTAACTACTTAGATTGTTCACTGGCAATGAGTTTTCTTTTGCCCATTGTGTTTTAAACTGAAGCAAACCACTGGCCAGATTCGTGTATAAACGGGCAATACCTAAACTGTCTTTCAGGTCGTGAATCATTTTCCCGGTAATTGTGATGTGCTTTTTCCAGTTTTTGTAATCGTTTAAATATCGGTACGATGAATAAATATTTGCATGATAGGCCGTTACGGCATTTTTATTTTTACATGTACGAACAAAATTTTTTCCTTTTTTAAGTACAGAAAGAGATTTTGGGTAGTTTTGCATGTCGTAATAGATATTCGAAAGATTTATCAACGATCTTACAATGGCCAATGTATCTTGCAATTGCAGAGCCAAATCGTATGCATTCTCGTAAAGAGTTAATGCTTTTTCACGATTTCCGGAAATAAGATATAGCACCCCAAGATTATTTAAAACAATTTGAACGCCTTTTTGGTGGTTGCAACTCTGAAAAACCCGCAAGCTTTCTCGATAATAAATTTCAGCTGTATCGATATTATACAAATAATAATTAACAACCCCTAAATTTTTGAGGCATTCACCATAAATAATACAATCGGTTGTATCGCATTCTAACATCGCCTTATTGGCATAATCCATTGCCTTAGAAACATCAACAGTCCAATACTTTTTCGTAGAATCTATCAATTGGTTTACCGGCAGTTTGTTTTGACCGCTTGTGGATATTTGCAAAAACAAAAGAATCAGCGTAATGAGTTGCTTCATTATTTTTAAATTACGGTTCAGGGTTTTTGTTTCTTCAGCAATTTAAGAATTTTTGTAACAATTTAGGCGTTTTTATTGAACATAATAATCTATAGAACCCTTCATAAAACCAAACAACAATCATAGCGTTTTATATCTTTCTGTTAAGCCCTTTCCAGCCATCTCCTTCATCCGCAGATATTCTTTATTTTTATTTCATACTAAAGAATGAATTAAAACTTGCTGTCATTATTAAAAAGAAACGGCAGAAGCAATAGATAATTCCTCCATGAGCAAAACGAAGTTGAATAGTAAAGTCAAGTTAAATCTAAATCTAACGATATGAATATAAAAGTTTTAGTTGCAATCAGTTTTTTAGTGATTGCATTGGCCGGGTGCGCACCCAAGAATTATTACCAGCTTTTTACCACAAAATCAGATTCCATTACGAATACTGACGGTAAGTTAAAATATGAAAATAACGAGGTTTCCATTGCTTATGATTTCTGGCATGAGGGTGGTTCGAGCGCTTTCTACATTTACAATAAAACAAACAATAGACCAGGAGTTTTATGTTGCGAAAATTACCAACTACCCCTATGAT
>CAYPSX010000042.1:0-22536 GCA_964413185.1 uncultured Bacteroidales bacterium | reverse complement strand
AGCAATAGATCTTTACAGCAATATCTAAATTTGAGAGATGGGAGTAAGAAAGCTTAAACCTGTTACACCAGGTCAAAGACACAAAATCGTGAGTAACTTAGACATGGTTACCACTTCAACACCTGAGAAATCATTGTTAAGGCCCAAAAAGAAATCCGGTGGAAGAAACAACACCGGCCGCATGACAATGAGGTATATAGGTGGCGGGCATAAACAAAAATACCGTTTAATTGATTTCCTTCGCGATAAAGAAGGCATGGAAGCAACGGTAAAAACAATTGAATACGATCCAAATCGTTCAGCGCGTATTGCATTGGTAGAATATACCGATGGAGAAAAACGCTACATCATTGCTCCAAACGGGATACAGGTCGGACGAAAACTCAATGCAGGAAAAGGCGTGGCACCTGAAATAGGAAACACCCTTTATTTGTCCGACATACCCTTGGGAACAATCATTCATAATATTGAATTGAAACCCAACGCAGGAGCTATTCTGGCAAGAAGTGCCGGAACTTATGCGCAATTAGTATCCAGAGAAGGAAAGTATGCCGCCGTCAAATTGCCATCAGGCGAAGTGCGTTTAGTATTAACCACCTGCAAGGCAACAGTCGGTTCAGTATCGAACCCCGACCATAGCCTTGAACGTTCAGGTAAGGCCGGTAGGAGCCGTTGGAAAGGAAGACGCCCACGTGTCCGTGGAGTTGTTATGAACCCGGTTGACCACCCAATGGGCGGTGGTGAAGGCCGTTCAAGTGGAGGACATCCACGTTCGCGTAAAGGAGTAATGGCTAAAGGGTTCAAAACCCGTACGCCAAAGAAATATTCCAACAAGTATATTATAGAGCGTCGTAAAAAATAATGTATAACTGAGGAGATTATGAGCAGATCATTAAAGAAAGGCCCTTTTATTGATTTTAAACTCGAGCGTAAAGTTCTTAAAATGAACGATACAAATAAAAAACAGGTGATCAAAACCTGGGCTCGGGCATCAATGATATCACCTGAATTTGTAGGCCACACCATTGCCGTTCATAATGGTAATAAATTTATTCCTGTGTACATCACCGAGAACATGGTAGGACATAAACTAGGAGAATTTGCACCTACACGTCAGTTCCGTGGTCACGGTGGTAAACAGAGATAATCACAAAAGACAGAAATAATGGGTGCAAAAAAGAGAATACGAGCAGAAAAACTGAAAGAAGAACGGAAAAACCGTTACTATGCCGTTCTACGCAATTGTCCAACATCACCTCGAAAAATGAGGCTTGTTGTCGATTTAATCCGTGGAGTTGAAGTAAATGAAGCACTTGACATCCTTAGATATACCCCAAAAGAAGCAGCGCGCAGAGTGGAAAAACTACTCAAAAGCGCAATTGCGAATTGGGAAAATAAAAACGAAGGAGCACGCCTCGAAGAAGCAAACCTATTTGTAAAAGAGGCTTTCGTTGATTCAGCAAGGATATTGAAACGTTTGCGTCCTGCCCCGCAAGGCAGAGCGCACAGAATTCGCAAGCGTTCAAACCACGTGACAATTGTATTGGATAGTTATAATCAAACTGAAAAAGCGTAATTCATGGGACAAAAAACTAATCCAATAGGAAACCGACTAGGATATATCAGAGGATGGGAGTCTAACTGGTTTGGCGGTAGCCGTCAAGCAGATAAACTAGTCGAAGACAATAAGATAAGAACTTATCTTAAAGCACGTTTAGCTAAAGCCAGCATTTCAAGAATTGTTCTTGAGCGCACACTTAAGCTAATCACTATTACCATACATACTGCCCGTCCGGGTATTATTATCGGTAAAGGAGGTCAGGAAGTAGATAAACTTAAAGAAGAGTTGAAAAAACTGACCAAGAAAGAAGTACAAATCAACATTTTTGAAATTAAACGCCCCGAACTCGATGCAACACTCGTAGCCAATAATATCGCACGTCAATTAGAAGGACGCGTATCATATCGTCGTGCAATTAAAATGGCAATCGCATCATCGCTTAGAATGGGCGCCCAGGGAATAAAAGTTCAAATCGGTGGTCGGTTAGGTGGCGCAGAAATGGCTCGAACCGAAACCTATAAAGAAGGTCGTATTCCGTTACATACCCTTCGGGCTGATATCGATTACGCTTTGGGAGAGGCACTAACTAAAGTTGGGTTGCTAGGTGTAAAAGTGTGGATTTTTAAAGGTGAAGTTTTCGGTAAACGCGACCTCTCGCCAAATGTTGGTCAGGCCGGAAATCGTAAAGGTGGTAAAAGAAGAAAGAAGTAACTTTTAAAATCGAGTAAACATTATGTTACAGCCAAAAAAGACAAAACACCGCAGAGTCCAAAAAGGTAGGATGAAGGGTAATGCACAAAGAGGCAATTCACTTGCATATGGTTCTTTTGGCATTAAAACCCTCGACAGCCACTGGATAACCGGTCGTCAAATAGAAGCTGCACGTATAGCAGTAACACGATATATGCAACGTCAGGGGCAAACATGGATAAGAATTTTCCCCGACAAACCCATATCCAAAAAACCTGCTGAAGTAAGGATGGGTAAAGGTAAAGGTACACCAGAAGGTTTTGTTGCTCCCGTAACCCCAGGACGGGTTTTAATTGAAGCCGAAGGAGTACCAATGCATATAGCTAAAGAAGCGCTTCGATTAGCAGCACAGAAATTACCCGTGCGAACTAAATTTATAGTACGACGCGATTACTTTGAAAATTAAAAAAGTTGAGCTATGAAAATGTCAGAAATTAAAGAATTGACAGATCAGGAGTTGTTCGAACGTATTGAAGATACGAAAAACATGCTCACTAGATATAAATTGAACCACACCGTGTCGCCATTGGAGAATCCAAACCAAATTAAAAACACACGGAAAGACGTGGCTCGTTTGCTAACCGAAAAGCGCCTTAGAGAATTAAACAAAACGAACAGTTAATTAATTAGATGATGGAAAAGAGAAATTTGCGTAAAGAGCGTATCGGTATTGTCGTTAGCGACAAAATGGAAAAATCCATCGTCGTGGCAGTACGTCGGAAGATGAAACACCCGATTTATGGGAAATTTATCAATAAAAGCACACGCTTTAAAGCCCATGATGAGGAAAATACTTGCAACGAAGGCGATGTCGTTCGGATAATGGAAACAAGGCCATTGAGCAAATCTAAGAACTGGAGACTAGTAGAAATTATTGAAAGAGCTAAGTAACCATGATACAAACTGAAACCAAATTAGGGGTTGCCGATAACAGTGGTGCTAAAGAAGTACTTTGCATCGGTGTGCTGGGTGGCTCTAAGAAAAGATATGCTAGCATTGGTGACATGATAATGGTTACCGTTAAAAGTGCAATGCCCTCAGGCGAAATGAAAAAAGGAACACTTAGTCAGGCAATCGTTGTACGTACCAAAAAAGAGGTACGTCGACCAGACGGATCATATATCCGCTTCGATGATAACGCCTGTGTCCTTTTAAATGCCGCTGGAGAGATCCGGGGAACCCGTATTTTTGGGCCAATTCCCCGCGAATTACGTGAGAGAAATATGAAAATTGTTTCATTGGCACCAGAAGTATTATAAAAATTAAAGCCATGCAGAAGAAACTACATATTAAAAAAGGAGATAATGTCTATGTGAACTCTGGTGAAAACAGAGGTCAAAAAGGACGTATCCTTGAAGTTGATGTGAAAAATCAGCGGGCCATTGTTGAAGGTGTAAATATGATATCAAAACACACTAAACCAAATGCCGATAACCCTAATGGAGGGATCATAAAAAAAGAAGCATCAATACACATTTCTAATTTGATGCTTATCGATCCTAAAAGCGGGGAACCAACGCGTATAGGCCGAAAGCTGAATGATAATAACAAATTGGTTCGTTATTCCAAAAAATCAGGAGAGGAGATCAAGTAATGGCTTACGTTCCGAATTTAAGAAAAAAATATACAGACGAAATCGTACCTGCTTTAATGAAAGATTTTAAATACAAAAGTATTATGCAGGTACCGAGACTGGAAAAAATCGTTCTCAATCAAGGTGTTGGACAAGCAGTCGCCGATAAGAAAATTATCGAAAATGCACAAAAAGAATTAAGTGCAATAGCCGGCCAAAAAGCCATCCAAACCCTTTCCAAACGCGATATTTCCAACTTTAAGCTTAGGAAGAATATGCCAATCGGTGTAACAGTAACACTGCGCCGAGAAAGAATGTATGAATTCTTGGAGAGACTTATCGCCGTTTCCCTGCCACGTATCAGGGACTTTAAAGGCGTAACATCGAAATTGGATGGACACGGTAACTATACTCTAGGAGTATCCGAACAAATTATTTTCCCGGAAATCGATATCGATAAAATAACAACTATTCTGGGAATGGATATTACATTTGTGACCACTGCAGATACCGATGAAGAAGGATTTGCATTACTGAAGCATTTCGGAATTCCTTTTAAAAACACAAAAAAGAACTAGGTTATGGCTAAAGAATCAATGAAGGCGAGAGAAAGAAAACGCCGAAAACTAGTAGAAAAGTATGCTGAAAAAAGAGCACGCCTAATAGCGGAGGGTGATTATGTAGGGTTGCAGAAATTACCTAAAAATGCTTCACCAGTACGCTTGCATAACCGATGTCAATTGACAGGAAGACCAAAAGGCTACATGCGTCAGTTTGGAATAAGCAGAATTAATTTCCGCGAAATGGCTAACAATGGTCTGATTCCCGGAATTAAAAAAGCAAGTTGGTAATTTTTAAATAGAAGAGCAATGATTACTGATCCAATAGGTGATTTTATTACACGCATCCGAAATGCGTCTATAGCAAACCATAAAGTGGTAGAAGTTCCGGCTTCAAATATGCGAAAAGCAATTACAAAAATTCTTTTCGATCAAGGATATATCCTTAATTATAAATTTGAAGAAACCGGACCAAGGGGCACTATAAAAATTGCGCTCAAATATAATAAAGAGACAAAAGAGCCCATTATTAAAGCCATACAAAGAGTTAGTCGCCCAGGTTTGCGAAAATATGCAGGCGCACAAGAGATACCCAGAGTCCTCAATGGACTTGGTATTGCAATCATGTCCACTTCCAAAGGTGTAATGATTGATAAAGAAGCCCGAAAGAACAATGCGGGCGGTGAAATTTTATGTTACGTATATTAAAAATACAAGAAAATGTCACGAATAGGTAAACTGCCAATACAAATTCCTGAAGGGGTAACCGTTGAAGTCGACAAGAATAATGTTGTAACGGCTAAGGGGCCTAAAGGAGAAATGGCACAAGAGGTAAAAGATGGTATCGAGGTTAAAGTAGAAGACAATCAGATTATACTAAACCGCACAGACGAAACCAAACCTCAGCGCGCAAAGCATGGGCTTTACCGTTCTCTGATTAATAACATAGTTGAAGGCGTTTCCAAAGGCTACAAAATAGAATTAGAACTTGTAGGAGTTGGTTTTAGAGCCGAAGCTAAAGGTCAAATGCTGGAACTTAGCATCGGGTATTCACACCATATCTTTTTCGAGCTGCCTGAAGAAATTAAAGTAACAGCAAAAACAGAGAAACGATCAAACCCATTTGTAACCCTAGAAAGTTGTGATAAGCAATTAATCGGACAAGTGGCTGCCAAATTGCGCTCACTGCGTAAACCCGAACCTTACAAAGGAAAAGGTATTAAGTTTGTTGGAGAAGTCCTACGCAGAAAAGCGGGTAAATCTGCAGCAAGTGTTTAACGTTTAAAGAACAGAATTATGGCTTTTGATAAGCAGAAAAGAAGATTAAAAATCAAAAAACGTATCCGAAAAAGTATTTTCGGAACACCGGAAATGCCACGGATGTCTGTATATCGCAGCAACAAACATATAAGCGTTCAAATTATTGATGATGTGAAAAATCAGACCTTAGTAGCAGCCAGCTCAAGAAATAAAGAAATTGCTGAAGCTACAGGTAATAAGAGCGAGATTGCCAATACAGTTGGTGAGCTTATTGCCAAACGTGCTAGCGAAAAAGGCATTAACAAGATTGTATTCGACCGTAACGGTTATCTTTACCATGGTCGCGTAAAATCTTTGGCAGAAGGTGCTAGAAAAGGAGGATTAAAATTTTAAGCTTATGTCAGGAATTAGAAGAATCAAAACAAGTGATTTAGATTTAAAAGACCGATTGGTTGCCATTAATCGTGTTACCAAAGTTACAAAAGGTGGGCGTAATTTTACGTTTGCTGCAATTGTAGTTGTTGGAAACGAAGATGGTATCGTAGGACATGGGCTTGGTAAAGCAGGGGAAGTAACCACTGCCATATCCAAGGCTATCGAAGATGCCAAAAAGAACCTTGTAAAAGTACCGATTATCAACGATACACTACCACATGAACAAATAGCACGTTACGGAGGTGCACATGTTCTTATGAAACCTGCATCAAGCGGTACCGGAGTTAAAGCCGGTGGTGCTATGCGCGCTGTCTTAGAGAGTGTTGGTGTAAAAGATGTATTGGCCAAATCAAAAGGTTCTTCAAACCCACATAATGTGGTGAAAGCTACACTGAAAGGGCTTATGGAGATGCGCGATGCATATACTGTAGCCAAAGAAAGAGGTGTAACACTGGAGAAAGTTTTTAATGGATAGAAACCCACAATCATGGCTAAAATCAAAATAACACAAATCCGCAGTAAAATTGGTTCGACAAAACGTCAGAAACAAACTGTTGAGGCTTTAGGCCTGAAACGAATTCGCCATACGGTGGAGCATGAAGACAATAATGTGATACGGGGTATGGTGAAAAAAGTAGATCACTTGGTAAAAGTGGAAGAAATCAAATAAATTTCGATGATATGGATTTAAGCAACCTGAAACCTGCACAAGGTAGTAAAAGCTCGAAGCGCCTCGGTAGAGGTGAAGGGTCCGGGTCTGGCGGAACAGCCACCAGAGGGCACAAAGGAGCGAAATCTCGTTCGGGATACTCCAAGAAAATTGGTTTTGAAGGAGGTCAAATGCCTATTCAACGCCGCGTACCTAAATTTGGTTTTTTTAATAGAGGACGCGTCGAATATAAACCTATTAACCTTAGTACCCTGGAAGTTTTAGCAGACAAACTTAACATTACAACTATTGACCACGAGGTTTTTGTTGTAAATGGACTGGCTTCAAGAAAAGAATTAGTTAAGATATTGGGCAACGGAAAATTGACAAAAAAACTGACCGTTAAAGCAAATGCCTTTTCAAAATCAGCTAAAGAAGCCATAGAAGCACTAGAAGGAACCGCAGAAAAAATTTGATGAATGAAACGTTTTATTGAAACAATCAAAAACATTTGGAAAATTGAGGATCTTAGAAATCGCATCCTCACTACATTAGGTCTTTTGCTTGTTTACCGTTTAGGTGCACACGTAGTGTTGCCCGGAGTCGATCCAAGCCAGCTTGAGAATTTACAATCACAAACTGCAAGCGGCGTAATGGGGTTGCTGGATATGTTCTCCGGTGGAGCCTTTTCAAATGCATCAATATTTGCTTTAGGTATTATGCCTTATATCTCTGCTTCCATTGTTGTTCAATTGTTGGGTATGGCAATTCCATATTTCCAACGCTTACAACGTGAAGGCGAAAGTGGCAGAAGAAAGATCAACCAAATTACACGTTATCTTACTGTAATTATTCTTCTGTTACAAGCACCAGGTTATATCGCTAACTTACATGCTCAGCTGCCTCCTACAGCATTTATGCTGAAAGGGACATACTTTACTATATCATCGGTAATTATTTTAACAGCTGGAACGATGTTTGTAATGTGGCTTGGAGAACGAATAACAGATAGAGGAATTGGAAACGGAATTTCCCTGATCATTATGATTGGTATTATTGCACGTTTGCCATTTTCACTTGCTGCCGAATTCGTTTCACGTGTTGAAGAGCAAGGTGGAGGACTCGTAATGTTCCTGGTAGAGATGATTATGCTTGGTGTAATAATCCTGTTAACCATTCTTTTAGTACAAGGAACCAGGAAAATTCCTGTTCAGTATGCCAAAAGAATTGTAGGAAATAAACAATATGGTGGAGTACGACAGTATATACCATTAAAAGTTAACGCATCAGGTGTAATGCCGATTATTTTTGCGCAGGCACTTATGTTTGTCCCGGTAGTACTTGTCGGATTTGCCGACAGTGAAAGTCTGGGAGGAGTTGGCGCTGCGTTTGCTGATTATACCAGTTTGGTATATAACATCACATTTGCCTTGTTGATTATTGGTTTTACGTATTTTTATACAGCAATAACCATTAATCCGAAGCAAATGGCAGATGATATGAAAAAGAATGGTGGATTTATTCCCGGTGTAAAACCCGGTAAAAAAACAGTAGAGTTTATTGATACCATCATGTCAAGAATTACGTTACCAGGTTCAATATTCCTGGCTATAGTAGCAGTTTTACCCGCCATTGCGGTTCTGGCAGGCGTAAATAATCAATTTGCCAACTTTTACGGAGGCACGTCCTTACTAATTATGGTTGGTGTAGTTCTTGATACATTACAGCAAATAGAAAGTCACTTATTGATGCGCCATTATGACGGATTATTAAAATCTGGCCGCATTAAAGGCAAAAGATCAGTCATCTAAAAAAGAAATTTATGGCTAAACAACCATCAATTGAACAGGACGGAACTATTATCGAAGCTCTTTCAAATGCAATGTTTAGAGTAGAGCTGGAAAATGGTCACGTTATTACAGCCCATATCTCCGGTAAAATGAGAATGCATTATATAAAAATATTACCAGGAGATAGGGTTAAGGTGGAGATGTCGCCTTATGATTTAACCAAAGGTCGAATTACATTTCGATATAAAAACTAAATGAAATGAAAGTAAGAGCATCAGTTAAAAAGCGTAGTTCAACCAGCAAGATCGTCCGTAGAAAAGGACGTTTGTATGTGATCGATAAAAAAAATCCCAAGTTTAAACAACGTCAGGGATAGTAAAAATTTAAACTCAATTAAAGAAATTTTATATGGCACGTATAGTTGGGGTTGATTTACCAAAGAACAAAAGAGGCGTTATCGGACTGACATATATTTATGGAATTGGCAAGAGTACTGCACAAGATATCCTGAAAAAAGCAAATGTCGGTGAAGATGTAAAAGTAAGCGAATGGTCTGATGACCAAATCGCTGCTATTCGTTCAGTGGTGAACGAACAATACACCCTCGAAGGTGAATTGCGCTCAATGGTTCAAATGAATATCAAACGATTAATGGATATCGCTAGTTACAGAGGTATTCGTCATCGTTCTGGATTACCCGTGCGCGGACAAAATACACAAAATAATGCCCGCACACGTAAAGGAAAGAAAAAAACAGTTGCTAATAAAAAGAAAGCTACCAAATAGGAGAGTTAGGATATGGCACAGAAATCTAAAACTAGCAGAAAGCGTGTTGTGAAGGTAGAAGCCGCTGGTATGGCATTTATTCACTCATCCTTCAACAATATCATAATAACACTTACCAACTCCGATGGACAAGTTGTAAGTTGGTCATCGGCAGGTAAGATGGGATTTAGAGGTTCTAAAAAGAACACACCGTATGCTGCTCAGGTAGCTGCTGCGGAATGTGCAAAAATTGCCAGAGATGCTGGTATGCGCAAAGTGAAAGTGTATGTTAAAGGTCCCGGAGCCGGACGTGAGTCTGCAATCCGGACACTACACAACGAAGGTATTATCGTAACAGAAATTGTCGATAAAACTCCTTTACCTCACAATGGCTGCAGACCGCCGAAACGTAGAAGAGTATAATTTTGATTGAAAAAGATTGAATCATGGCAAAATATATTGGACCTAAAACTAAAATTGCGCGAAAATTCGGTGAACCCATTTATGGGCCCGATAAATATCTTGAACGCAAAAATTACCCACCCGGGGAACACGGGGCTTCACGCAAAAGAAAGAAGCAATCAGAGTACGGGATGCAACTTGCAGAAAAACAAAAAGCCAAATATACTTACGGCGTATTAGAACGCCAATTTCGCAACCTTTTTAAGAAAGCACAGCGGAGTAAAAGTGTTACTGGTGTCGAATTGCTGCAGTTGTTGGAGTCCAGGCTCGATAATGTAGTTTTTCGTTTAGGTGTTGCACCTACACGCGCAGGAGCACGTCAGCTTGTTAATCACCGTCATATTACCGTTAATGGAGAAATCGTTAATATTCCTTCATTCCAGGTGAAAAAAGGTGATGTTATTGCTGTACGCGAAAAATCTAAATCACTTGAAGTTATTGCTAATTCCCTTACAACTAACAGGGCCGGAAAATACCCCTGGTTAGAATGGGATCAGGAAAACTTCACCGGTAAATTTGTTACTATACCGGAACGTGAAGAAATTCCTGAAAACATTCAGGAACAGTTAATCGTTGAATTGTATTCTAAGTAAAATATTTATTTATGGCCATTTTAGCTTTTCAAAAGCCAGATAAAGTCATTATGCTCGAAGCGGATGATTATGTTGGAAAATTTGAATTCCGCCCGCTCGAGCCAGGTTATGGAATGACTATAGGGAATGCCCTGCGCCGGATTTTATTGTCATCACTTGAAGGTTTTGCCATTACATCGGCCAAAATCGAAGGTGTAGATCATGAATTTTCATCTATTCCGGGCGTTATACAAGACGTGACAGAAATCGTGTTAAACCTGAAGCAAGTTCGCCTAAAGCGCCTTGTCGAAGATCAGGAAAGCGAAAAATTTACTGTTACCATTAGCGGCCAAAATAAATTTGTTGCCGGCGATATGAACAAATACCTCACTAACTTTGAAGTGTTAAACAGCGACCTGGTTATCTGTGAAATGGAATCAGATGTCAAACTTCAAATGGACATTACAATCGAAAAAGGTAGAGGGTATGTGCCGGCTGAAGAGAACTTCAATGAAGACAATGAGATTGGTGTAATAGCAACGGATTCTATTTATACGCCCATTAAGAATGTAAAGTACGAAGTTGAAAATTACAGGGTTGAGCAAAAGACCGATTACGAAAAATTGATCTTTGAAATTACAACCGATGGATCAATCCATCCGAAAGACGCCCTGAAAGAAGCTGCAAAAATCCTTATTTATCATTTCATGCTATTCTCAGACGAGAAAATTACTCTCGACAACGACGAAGAATATGGAAATGAAGAATTTGATGAAGAAGTACTTCATACAAGACAGCTTCTTAAAACTAAACTTGTCGACCTGGATCTGTCAGTTAGGGCTCTTAACTGCCTTAAAGCAGCTGATGTTGAGACACTAGGTGATCTTGTGGTGTATAATAAGAATGACTTATTGAAATTCCGGAATTTTGGTAAAAAATCACTTACAGAACTCGAAGAGTTACTAAATAACATGAACCTTAACTTCGGAATGGATATTGGAAAGTATAAACTAGACAAGGACAGTTAAGATGAGACACAATAAAAAATTTAACCATTTAGGACGACAGCATGGACACAGAAGCGCCATGTTATCTAATATGGCCTCTTCGCTTATCATGCATAAAAGAATTAAAACAACCGTTCCTAAAGCTAAAGCTTTGAGAACATATGTAGAACCATTGATCACAAAATCAAAAGTAGATTCTACACACTCAAGAAGGGTTGTTTTTAGCTATTTGCAAAATAAAGATAGCGTATCAGAATTGTTTCGCGATGTTGCCGTTAAAGTTGGCGACCGCCCAGGTGGATACACCCGGATACTCAAACTTGGTACACGTATGGGTGATAATGCCGACATGTGCATAATAGAGCTTGTAGACTATAACGAAAATATGCTCAAAGACACTAAGGACAGTAAAGCCAAATCAAGCCGCAGACGTCGTCGTAAGAAACCTTCAGATAGTCAAACGCCTAATGCTAAAGTAGAGCAATCTTCTACAGAAAGCACAGAAGCCAAAACTGAAGAGACCAAAGAAAAACAAGCTCCAAAGACTGAAGCTAAAGAACAAGCTCCAAAAACTGAAGCTAAAGAACAGGCTCCAAAAACTGAAGCTAAAAAACAGGAGAAACCTAAAGCTGAACAAAAGCCAAAAGCAAAGAAAGAGGAAGCTCCAGAAAATAAAGCAGAAGAGAAGCCTAAAGACAATGATAAGAAAGAGGATAAATAATATCTTTTTCTTAAACGATTATAAGGGATAAAGAATTTACTTTATCCCTTTCTTTTTGTAAATTTATAGCCTCTAATATGGTAAACCGGTTTTATGGTTGACCAGAACAATTGGAAAATATAAGTTTCTTGAACAATACATTTTATTAACTCAAAATTTATAAATATGGGACATATTGCTAAAATTATGGCAAGACAGATTCTGGATTCACGTGGAAATCCAACTGTAGAAGTTGATGTTATAACTGATCAGGGTGTTTTAGGCAGGGCTGCAGTGCCGTCCGGAGCCTCAACCGGCGCCTTTGAAGCACATGAGATGCGCGATGGAGATAAGAATATGTACCTCGGAAAAAGTGTACTAACTGCTGTTAATAACGTAAACACAAAAATAAACGAAGAACTAAACGGATATTTTATTTTTGACCAGGCTGCTATTGACCAGGCAATGATTGACCTCGATGGAACAGATAATAAATCTGCTTTGGGCGCTAACGCTATGCTTGGAGTATCGCTTGCATGCGCCAAAGCTGCAGCTTTAACTTCAGGCCAGGATTTATACCGTTACCTTGGCGGAGTTAATGGCAAAACATTGCCAATTCCAATGATGAATATTCTTAACGGAGGTCAGCACGCCGATAATAAAATTGATATTCAGGAATTTATGGTTATGCCTGTCGGAGCAGAGAAATTTGCAGATGCTTTACAAATGGGAGCAGAAGTTTTTCATAACCTGAAAAAAGTTCTTTCCGAAAAAGGACATACGACAAATGTAGGCGATGAGGGCGGATTTGCACCCGCCTTAAATAGCAATACCGAAGCTCTCGATTATGTTATTACAGCTATTGAACGTGCAGGTTACAAACCGGGCGAAGATATATACATTGCACTTGATCCAGCAGCAACAGAATTTTATGATGCAGACAAAGGACTTTATATTTTTGAATCAACTGGAGAAAAACGTAATTCTGACCAAATGGTTGAATACTGGAAAGAACTTGTAGATAAGTACCCAATTATTTCCATCGAAGACGGACTTGCTGAAGAAGATTGGGATGGATGGAAAAAGTTGACTGAAGCTATAGGTGACCGCGTGCAAATAGTTGGAGATGACCTGTTTGTAACCAATGTTAAACGTTTGCAGAGAGGTATTGATATGAATGCTGCCAACTCTATTCTAATCAAAGTGAATCAAATTGGTACATTAACTGAAACAATTGATGCTGTGAACCTTGCCGTGAAAAACGGAATGACAGCAGTTATATCGCACCGGTCAGGAGAAACAGAAGACACAACAATTGCTGATCTCGCAGTTGCCCTGAATACAGGTCTTATTAAAACCGGATCGGCATCACGTTCAGATCGTATTGCAAAGTACAATCAATTGTTAAGAATTGAAGAAATGCTCGAAGATACAGCTGTTTATCCCGGGCGGTCATTTAAATACATTAAATAGAAGAAGTTTTCTTAATAAGCCTGGATATACATCTGTATAATCCGGGCTTTTTTATAATATTATGAGCTACAGCGGACTTGAAAGTTTTGTACAGCAATTGGTTGAAAAAGAACAATTAATTGTAATTGATGATTTTGTAAACCCTGAGTTAGAAATTACAGAAATTGCGGATAGGTTCAGTAAATCGCCTGAAGGAGGCAAAGCATTATTATTTAAAAATACAGGGACAGATTTTCCGCTATTAATTAATGCGTTTGGTAATAAACAACGTATCAATCTTGCACTTGGAGTTGAACACGATAGTGAGTTTGCTTCAAGAATAGACGAATTGCTCCAAACAGTCAAAGCGCAACCGGAAACTTTTATACAAAAAGTTCAAATGCTACCAAAATTGGCCGGTTTAGCCAGTTTTTTGCCAAAAAAAAAGAAGGGTAAAGGCGCTTGTCAACAAATCGTTGATCGTACCCCCGATTTAAATAAACTACCTATTTTAAAATGCTGGCCATTTGATGGCGGTAAATTTATTACCCTTCCCATTGTTCACACCATCGACCCTGATACCGGAATGCGTAATGTGGGGATGTACCGCATGCAACAACTTTCTGCTAATACAACAGGAATGCATTGGCACAAACACAAAGTGGGAGCGCGGCATTACAGAGCTTATCAGGAAAAGCGGGAAAAGATGCCCGTTAGTGTTGTCCTGGGAGGAGATCCGGCTTATACTTATGCAGCTACAGCTCCGGCTCCGGATCATTTCGATGAGTATATTCTTGCCGGTTTTATTCGACAAAAGTCAGTTGAACTTGTCAAGTGTATAACAAATGATATTTTTGTACCTGCCGATGCCGATATTGTAATTGAAGGATATGTTGATACAGAGGAAGATATGGTAGTAGAAGGTCCATTCGGAGATCATACCGGTTTCTATTCGCTCGCAGATAAGTATCCCAAATTTCATGTTACATGCATTACACATCGTAAAAATGCAATTTACCCAGCTACAATTGTTGGTGTTCCTCCCATGGAAGATGCTCTTATGGGCGAAATATCTGAGAAAATATTTCTAAAACCATTGCAAATTGGAATTGCTCCTGAGGTAAATGATATGCACATGCCCGTTGCAGGTGTTGTGCATAATATGGTTATTGTATCTGCAGATATTCAATACCAGGGACAAGCATTTAAAATTGCCAATGCTTTATGGGGAGCCGGACAAATGATGTTTACAAAATATATCATTGTAGTTGATAAGCATATTGATGTTCGAAATTATGGTGAGGTTTTTTCTTGTTTTGAAAACAATGTTGATTTTCAAGCCGATTTACTTTTTTCGCGAGGTCCGCTTGATATTTTAGATCATACAAGCGCAGAGCAAGCTGTTGGTGGGAAGTTATGCATCGATGCAACTAAAAAACACAGAAAATCAATAATGGAGCCATCTGAATCGGGCGTTTTAGATAAACCAAATGTGCGGCAGTTCGGTGAAAAACTGTTTTTTGTATTTTCGGACGATATTCACGAAAATTCCGAGATTGCACAAGCAAAAATGAGAGTTTCAAAAGGTGTAATTGTCTGTGTGGAAGAGGAGTTACTAGATTTGAATTTATTTACTTTGGTATGGTACGTACTTGGAAATACAGATCCGGTAAGGGATATACAACTTGATAATCAAACCCTTTTTGTAGATGCCCGACGAAAGCATAAGCGTGAAGGTTTTGCACGGGCCTGGCCTGATTTGGTTGTTATGGATAACGAGACGATACAAAAGGTAGACGAAAAATGGAATGAATGGCCGCTTGGCGAGTTTTTATCATCACCTTCAAAATTATTAAAGCGCATTGCCAACGAAAAAGGTGCAGAATTATTATAATTAGTTCAACTGCTTAAACAACCCTATGCTAAATAAAGTCTTTTTCCCTGTTTTTTTCTATCTTTAAATCGGAATGAGAATTATCTTTGTTACCATATTGTTATTTGCACTTTTTGTTGCCCCTGGACAAAAAACAATTGACTTAGAAAAAATCAACATTGAAGATGGGCTTTCGCAAAGTGTTGTAAATGATGTATTGATTGATTCAAAGGGCTTTTTATGGGTTGGAACACAAAACGGATTGAATCGGTACGATGGGTATAACTTTAAAGTTTTCAATAACTTTCCCGAGGATGGCTACTCTTTATCCTCCGGTTTTGTAACTTCACTGGCAGAAGATGCCAATGATAATTTATGGGTTGGTACAAGAACCGGACTTAATAAGTATGAAAGTCGTAAACAGCGATTTTTACACTATGGTTTACCTTCTAATAAAATTGTATTTCCCGAAATAAACATAAGATCGCTATTGGTTGATAGCGAGAATTTTGTATGGGTGCTTTTGCCAAACTATCTTGTCAGAATTAACCCGGTAGAGGAATCCGTAAAAATATTTGCTTTTGGCCATGAGGAAGATGAATTCCGCCATTGCTTTCCCACTTCATTGTATGAGAACGCCAGTGGCAATATATGGTTTGTTAAAGGCACTCAAATAGTAATGTTTGATAAAGTTTTTGAGAAATTTGAGTTTTTTGATGTTGACATGCCTGAGGATATGCTTTGCTTAAGTAATGTTTTTGAATATCAAAATCATTTGTATGTAACTACTGACCATCGGTTGTGGAAACTTAATACCGGTTTTGTACCCAAGCTAATCAAAACTTTTAACAGCAGGATAGATGTGATAAAAAACGAACATAAATCACCAATCTTATTGGTCGATAATTTTGGGGTCTATCAGTTTAATGGTGAGGCTATTGGTAAAAGCTTTGCTTTCGGGAAACCGGAAAAGGAGTTTGAACGTTTTTTTGTTTCAACCTCCACAATGGATAATAATAAAAATATATGGCTTGGCACAAGTGGAAAAGGGCTAGTGAAAGCAAACATTGCCCCGGGTAAGTTTAAAGTAATTCACAGGCAAGTTGCTAAAGGTGAGTTTTTAACTGACGATCAGGTTTCAAGTGTGTTGGTTGAAGATGAACTTTTTTGGATTTCTACCTACGAGTTTGGGTTAAATATTGTAAATACTAACAAAAATACTGTTAAACAGGTTCGTGCCAGAGAGAAGGGAGTGCTTACCAATGACAATGTTTATGACATTAAGAAAATTGGTGACCGTTATGTTGTATCAACAGAATTGGGTATAATAATTCTCCGAAAGCAGCGTAATGGTAAATTGACCAGGGAGAAACATAAAATTCTTTCAGAAATAAACACACAAATTTATGAAGTATTGCCATACAATGAACAAGAGTTCTTTTTTAGCTTTCTGGGGCAGCTTTGTAAGTATAACATTGATAAGAAAGAGATAACCAAATGGATGTTTGATATTGAGAAAGAAGCAGGAATTGCCAATTCTTATTGTATTGAAGAAATAGAGAAATCGCTTATTTTTATTGGAACAAGCCATGGATTGTTCCGTTTTGATTTAAGGAATCAAATCTGGGACCGCTTTTTATTTGACCAGTCAGACAGTCTTGCTATTTCTTCAAATGATGTATATGCCTTGAATTATGACAGTTTAGGCCGTTTGTGGGTGGGAACTGCAAATGGTTTGGACTTAGTTAATGATCCTTTTAGCCGTAACCTTGCTTTTAATTCGGTTTATAGAGAAGGTAAAGTTACAGTTTATAGCATCATTAGCACGGATAAATTCACATGGATTGGGACTGGCGATGGATTGTTGCGGTTTTCGTATGCAGACAGCACATTGAACACCTTTCATAAGGAGGATGGCCTGCCGTGTGATGAGTTTAATATAGGTGCTGTAACAAATTATGGGAATGGTTATCTGGCCTTCGGAGGTCAGGGAGGTGTGGCATATTTTCATCCGGATTCAGTTACAATGAGTAATTTTAATCCTGAGGTGGAAATATCAAGAGCTGTAATACTTGGTAAGCGCGGAAAAAGAGAACAATCAGTATACTCGGGAGCCACAATATTACTGAAACCATCTGATTTTTTAACCAATATTTATTTTGCATCACTGGATCATACTGCCCCGTCTAAACTTCACTACAGATATAAAGTCAATGGTTCTGACTGGGTAGAGATAGGTACACAAAATTACGCCTCCTTTTCTAATTTGCAGCCTGGAAAATACAATATAGCAATAAACGGATCTAATTCTGATAGAAAATGGAGCAGTAATATTGCATATCTTACCATAAAAGTTGAACGCCCATGGTATATTAGTTTTTGGGCGTATGGTATTTATTCCGTTTTGTTGTTGATTTTTATTCTGGTAACAATCGAGACAAGAACCAGGCGATTGAGACTTACAAATCAAGTGCTAAAAGAGAAAGAAGCTTCTGCCAGGCAAGTGGCCAAACAAAAAGACAGGTTAATGCTGCTGCACAAAAATATGACTGAAAGTATGAATTATGCAAGTAGGATACAGCATGCATTGTTTCCGACCGCAAATACTTTTAAACGTATTTTACCCGATTCTTTTGTTTTGCATAGGCCAAAAGATATTATTAGTGGTGATTTTTATTGGCTTGTTGAGCTTGGCCCAAAAGTTTGTGTGGTTGCTGTAGATTGCACGGGGCATGGAGTTCCCGGAGCATTAATGTCTGTAATTGCAATAGAACTGTTAAAAAAGACAATCGTTCAGGAAGGGTATGAGCGACCGGCAGAAATATTAGAAATGATTGATATTAGTTTGCATGATTTGTTTAAATCTGACGATAGCGAGGAAGCTTCGAATATTGCTGATGGAATGGATATGGGCGTTTGCATGATTGACAGGGAGACGATGATGATTGAATATGCAGGAGCCATACATTCGCTTTATTATGTGAAAGATGGTAAGTTTATGGAAGAAAAAGGCGACCGGATGCCTGTTGGCATGGCTGGAACCATTGAGAATTTTCATTATACAAACCATTATGTTGAATTTTCGGAAGATGACGTATACTATATGGCGTCAGACGGTTATGCCGATCAGTTTGGCGGAGCGCAAAATAAAAAGTATAAAAATAAGCGGTTTAAAACATTTTTAAAGTCCATAGCCGGCCAGGATTTGGATATGCAGCATCTCTTATTAGATAATAACTTTAATAAATGGCGTGGCAATAATGAACAAGTAGATGATATGATGGTAATTGGTTTTAAACCCAGGTTCTCTTAACGGATTGAAATAAAAAAAGCGGCCATGGCCGCTTTTTTTATAGGATTAGATTTCTTATTTTGAATAATCCATTTCTGTCAATCGTCTGTACGAGTTGTATCTCCATTTGCTGTTTTGTTCAGCAACTTTGAAAAGTTCCCGGGCTTCTTCAGGGAAGCTTTTCATTAATGAAGTATAACGTACTTCTGATTTAAGGAAGTCTTGGAAAAGTTCCCATTTGGGCTCTTTTGAGTCGAGTTGGAATGGGTTCTTGCCTTCTTTTTCCAATAATGGATTGTAACGATATAAGTGCCAATATCCGGCTTCAACAGCATCTTTTTGTTCTGCTTGTGTTTTACTCATTCCCTTGCGTAATCCATGAGCAATACAAGGTGAATATGCAATGATAATCGATGGGCCGGGATAAGCTTCAGCTTCTTTAAGTGCTTTAAAATACTGAGCTGAATTGGCACCCATTGCAACTTGTGCAATATATACGTAACCGTATGTCATGGCCATCATGCCCAAATCTTTTTTACGTATTTTTTTACCGCTGGCTGCAAATTTTGCTACGGCCCCGACCGGAGTTGCTTTGGATGATTGTCCGCCGGTATTTGAATAAACCTCGGTATCAAGAACAAGTAGATTAACATCTTCGCCTGAAGCAATAACGTGGTCAAGTCCGCCATAACCTATATCATAAGCCCAACCATCACCTCCGATGATCCATACTGATTTTTTCACCAGGTAATCTTTCAGTGCGAGAATATCTTTGGCAATCTGGTGTTTCTCTTTTTGAAGTGCTTCAACTACTGCTTTTGAGGCTTCTTTTGATTTGTCTGCATCTTCTTTGGCTTCAATCCATTGTTCAAATGCGGCTTTGGTGTCAGCACTAACCTCATCAATTGCATTTCGCATTTGATTGGCCATACGTTTCCTGAGGTTCTGTACACCCAATGCCATACCAAATCCATATTCTGCATTGTCTTCAAACAGTGAGTTTGCCCAGGCCGGCCCTTTGCCTTCGTGGTTTTCGCGGTAAGGGGTCGATGGTGCTGAGCCACCATAAATTGACGAGCATCCTGTTGCATTGGCAACCATCATGCGGTCTCCGTAGAGTTGGGTGATGGTTTTAATGTATGGAGTTTCACCGCAACCTGCGCAAGCACCCGAGAATTCAAATAGTGGTTGTGCAAATTGTGCATTTTTTACATTTAGCTTTTTGTTGAAGCGGTCGTCTTTGATGGAAACTTTTTTGAACATGTAATTCCAACGCTCGATTTCATCTCTTTGCGAATCAAGCGGTTTCATTACAAGTGCTTTTGTTTTAGACGGGCAAACATCTTCGCAAACTCCACATCCTGTACAGTCAAGTGGTGTAACCTGAAGGCGGTAGTGAAGGCCTTCGAGGCCTTTTCCGAGTGCTTTTTTCGCTTCTGTTCCTTCGGGTGCGTTTTTAAGTTCTTCTTCTGTTAGGAGGAACGGGCGTATTGCTGCATGTGGACATGCATTTGCGCAAAGGTTACACTGGATACAGTTGTCTATTTGCCATTCAGGAACATTTACGGCGATGCCGCGTTTTTCATATTCTGTGGTTCCTGCCGGGAAAGTACCATCTTCGCGGCCTACAAATGCACTTACCGGTAGGTCGTCTCCTTTAAGTAAGTTCATTGGTTCTGCTACATTTTTAACAAAGTCAGGTACATCGCTGCGGTCGTCTTTTTTATCTTCAGCGCTAAGTTTAGCCCAGTCAGCCGGAATTTCAACCTGGTGTACTTCTTCTCCACCTTGGTCTACTGCTGCATTGTTCATGTTCACAATCTCATCACCTTTACGTGCAAAAGACTTCACAATGAAGTTTTTCATTTCTTCTACTGCTTTGTCGTAAGGTATTACCTCTGAAATTTTGAAGAATGCCGATTGCATGATTGTGTTGGTACGGTTGCCCAAACCAATTTCGTCTGCAATTTTTGTTGCGTTAATGATGTAAAGCTTGATGTCGTTTTCGGCCAGGTATTTTTTAACGCTATTGGGAAGGCGTTTCTTGGTTTCTTCTTCATCCCAAATTGAGTTGAGAAGGAATGTTCCGCCTTTTTTAAGACCTTTCAACATATCATAGCTATCCAGGTATGCCGGAACGTGACATGCTACAAAGTCCGGAGCATTAACCAGATAAGGCGAGCGGATTGGTTTATCGCCGAAGCGCAGGTGAGATGTAGTTACTCCACCTGATTTCTTACTATCGTAAGAGAAATAAGCCTGGCAAAATTTATCTGTTGTTTCGCCGATAATTTTTATCGAGTTTTTATTTGCTCCAACTGTTCCGTCTGAACCTATTCCATAGAACTTGGCTGAATAAGTTCCTTTTGGTGATACATTGATTTCTTCTTTAATTTCAAGAGAGTGGTTTGTTACATCATCAACAATACCGATTGTGAAGTAATTTTTAGACTCTTTTGCTCTCAGGTTGTCAAATACACTGATGATTTGTCCCGGAGTTGTGTCTTTAGATGACAATCCGTAGCGGCCACCGATAATTTTTGGTGCGTTGGCAGTGTCTTTGAACATTTCAACAACGTCAAGGTAGAGCGGTTCTCCGTGTGCTCCCGGTTCTTTGGTGCGGTCAAGAACTGCAATTCTTTTCGTGCTTTTGGGAATAGCGTTAAAGAAGTATTTAGCTGAGAATGGACGGTATAAATGAACACTTACCATACCAACTTTTTCGCCCTGGGATATTTTGTAGTCGATAACTTCTTTGGTAGTATCGGTTACTGAGCCCATTGCGATAATAATATCTTCTGCATCATCAGCACCATAGTAAGTAAACGGATGATATTCGCGGCCTGTTGTTTTTTTAATCTCCTGCATGTACTCTTCAACAATGTCAGGCAGCTTATCATAAAATGTGTTTGCTACTTCTCTTGTTTGGAAATAAATGTCGGGGTTTTGAGCAGTACCGCGGGTTACCGGATGTTCCGGATTCAGGGCATTGTCTCTGAAGCGTTGAAGGGCTTCATAATCGACAAGTTTGGCCATTTCTTCAGTTGTGGGGGCTTCAACTTTTTGAATTTCGTGTGAATTTCTGAAACCATCGAAGAAATGCACAAAAGGTATTCTTGCTCTAATTGCCGCTAAATGCGCAATTGGAGCGAGGTCCATTATTTCCTGGATGCTGCCGGTTGCTAAAAGTGCAAATCCGGTTTGACGGGTTGCCATAACATCGCTATGGTCGCCAAAAATGGAAAGTGCTTGTGCAGCAAGGCTTCGTGCCGATACGTGAAAAACTCCCGGCAGGAGTTCACCGGCTATTTTGTACATATTTGGCACCATGAGCAGTAAGCCTTGTGATGCTGTAAAGGTTGATGTAAGAGCGCCACCTTGAAGTGCTCCGTGAACAGCTCCTGATGCTCCTCCCTCTGATTGCATTTCTGCAACCTCAACCGGCTCATTAAATATGTTTTTTCTTCCGAATGCAGCCCATTCGTCAATGTATTCTGCCATTGTAGATGATGGCGTGATTGGGTATATTGCCGCAACCTCACTAAACATGTAAGCAACATGCGCTGCAGCATAGTTACCATCACAGGTAATAAAATTTTTCTTTGCCATATTTCTCTGGGTTTATGTTAAGAATTTTTTCAATTACAAAATTACAAGAATTGTTGATTTATTAAATAAAATATGTTGTCAAACCTTTTATTTTAACTTATATATAAGCATTTTAAATAATAAAAGCGGACTCTTTTTCAGAATCCGCTTTTGCTTTATTCCTTAGGTTATTTAGTCTCCGCAAGAAAACTCCATTTTTTTCGTTACGCTTGCCTTCAAAATGGTC
>CAYPSX010000041.1:0-22821 GCA_964413185.1 uncultured Bacteroidales bacterium | reverse complement strand
TGAACAAATACGATGAAGCCAAAAAATATTTGTTTAAAGCCCTTGAGATACAACCGAATTATTTCCGCGCACTCGATAATTTGAGCCTTTTATATACAAACTTAGGTGAGTTTGAAAAAGCTTTGGAGTACACCAATCAACTTTTAGAAGTAAAACCCAAATCACAGTCAGCCTATTTTAACCTGGTTAATATTTATATTTCGCAACAAGAACTCGATAAAGCAGAAGAGGCCGCCAACAAAGCCGTGGAAATTGATCCTGAACATTACGATGCTCACTCATCCATGGGGTATTTAAAATTCAATCAGGAAAAATATGATGAAGCAATTCGTAGTTTTGAAAAATCACTTGAGATAAAACCCAAACAAATCTTCTGTTTGTATATGATAGCCCTTTGCTACAGTAATAAAGAAGATTACAACCAATCGATTGCCTGGAGCTTAAAAGCAATAGATGCTGATCCCTATCAGTCGTATGTTTACAGTCATCTTGCTGACAGTTATGTGAAAATTGGCGATTACGAGAAAGCAATCGAAGCGTACCATACAGCCGCATTAAGAGAACCGGACGATGCCACACCGCACTACGAAATAGCCAATATTTATCTGGAGCACGATCAGTATGATGATGCCATTGCCGTTTACGAAAAAGCTATTGAAGTAAACCCGGAATATGCAGAAGCATATAACAATTTGGGTGTTACCTACGAGAACCTTGAGCAAACCGAAAAAGCTGCACAGGCATATCAAAAAGCTGCACAAGTTGACCCTGAATACAGCCTTGCCTTCAAGAATCTGGGATTTGCACTATATAAACTCAACAAAGTTGAACAAGCAATTCAGGCCTATAAAAAAGCCATTGAGATCGATCCTGACTACGCCTCGGCATACAATAATCTTGGCGAAGTGTATATGGATGAATCGAAATTTGAAGAAGCCGAACAGATGTTTCTCAGCGCCTGTAAAGCCGATGAAAGTTTTGCCCTGCCCTGGAACAATTTGGGTGATATTTACAAAGATCAGGGCGAAGCACAAAAAGCCATTGACTGCTACAATAAAGCACTTTCTATTGATCCGGAAAATGCATATTCTTATGTGTCAACTGGTGAAATATTATATCAAAACAAGCAGTACGATGATGCCATAGCATTTTTCGAAAAATCAATTGTTTGCAAACCCGATTATGCCTATGCTTATAACTATTTGGGAGAAACATATTACGAAAAAGATGAGTTTGAAAAAGCTGAAGAGCATTACAAAAAAGCAATAGAAATTCAACCCGATTATACCTTCGCGTTGTATAACCTGGGATTTGTTCTAAACAGGTTGGAAAAGTATAATGAAACAATTCCGTACCTCGAAAAAGCCATAGAATTAGACCCACAAGATTCCGGCATTGCTTATGAACTTGGTACCGCTTATTATAAACAAAATGAGTTTGATAAGGCAGTAAAATACCTTGAGAAAGCCATTGTTGCAGATCCGGACAAGTATCAGAATGCTTTTTTCAGGCTCGGCTATGCCAAAACACAATTGAAAGACTTGAACATGGCCGCGGAATATTACAAAAAAGCCATAGAATACGATCCTGAATATGGCATGGCTTATAACAATTTAGGTGTAGTTTATATCAGGCAGGATGCCTATAAAGATGCCATTGACGTACTAGAGAAAGCCATTGAAATAGATCCGGAAAATGAACTGGCCTACAATAACCTGGGCGAATCGTATGAAGCGCTGGGCAAAAACAGAAAAGCCAAAAAGTATTACGCCAAAGCAGAGAAACTGAAGAAAAGTTAGCGATACTCCGCTATAAAATAGTATGTTATATTCGACTCCGGCAAATTAAGAGCCGGAGTCGTTTTTCGTTTACAATAATTCTCACTCTCCCCACCTGAACGTGTTCTGATCAAGCCCCAAAAGATCGATAACACGGTCGATTACCGTATCTGCAAGTGCATTGATGTTTTGTGGTTTTTGGTAAAACGATGGCGTGGCCGGGCAAATAATGGCGCCGGCGAGCGTGAGTGTTTCCATGTTGCGAATGTGAATCAGATTATACGGTGTTTCGCGTGGCACAATAATGAGTTTCCGGCGCTCTTTCAGCATTACATCTGCTGCACGCGAAATTAAATCATCAGAAACTCCATTGGCAATGCGTCCCAATATGCCCATGGATGCAGGAATGATAATCATGGTGTCTGTTTTGCAGGAGCCGGAAGCTATGGAGGCGTAAAAGTCTTTGTTGTCGTACACTTTCAAATCCTGCTCAACCGGTATGGGTTTGTCCAGCTCTTCTTTCCAAATTCCTTTTGCATTTTCCGAAAAGACAAGTGAAAGACAATCGACCTGATTGTTCAGTGTTTTTAACTTCCGAATGAGCCTGTAAGCATAAATGGAACCGCTGGCACCTGTTACGGCTATGGTGATATTTCGTTTTTCTGTTTTTCTCATTGATGGACTTGTGGTTGATGTGTATCAGAAATCAAACAAACGGTTCGATAAAAAAGTTCGTAACCCGAACGAGATAAAAACATCTTCATAATTAACTATATCACTGGCTTCTTTGCGCAATGCGGCTTCTAAATAAATGCGCATATCGGTGCGTGGATTTAAAATGTAGGATAATTGTGCCCGGGCATAAGCCATTTTGGTACTGATGCCTTGCGTTATGTGCGTGTCGACTTCTTCGCCATATTCCAGCTCCGGCGCGGGTTTGTAAATGTCTTTTCCAAAGCTGAATTGCGAAGTATCTGTTCCGTACCGGGCATAATTTGCCTGTATTTCCAAAGCAAAATCGTGGTACTGGTATTGGAACAATCCCACAAATTCTTTGAAATTGGCGCCCAGCGGATGCGCTAACGACTGTCTGACATGCCCGAAATTTTGGCTCGCCGGATTGGTTGCGTACAAATAAGGCATAGCCACGTTGTATTCGGCCTGAACATACAACTGTTCAATATTTAGTACATCGAACCATTTGGCGCCCAGTTGGTATCCATAGCGACTGGCTTTTTCGCTAAGTTTTTTGGCATTTTTATCGCCGGCTTCATCCAAAACAAATTGCCCGTACAAAACCAGTTTTAGCGGAAGTTGTATGCGCAAATTAGCCCCGAGCAAGGTATTGTTTTTGCTGTTAAGTCCATATTCAATCGTGCGTGAAAGTATTACAGGGTTGATGTAATTGGCTTTAAAGCCTTTGTAGCCGGTAGAATCTTCGGGTTGATAAACAGTAGCTTCGAACAATCCGGCCTGTAACCACGGCAAAACCTTAAAATTGACAAATTGAATGCTGCTTCGTTTTTTCCGGTAGCCGCTTTCAGCATCGTTGGGCAAGTCCATGTCGAGCATTTCTGCAAACATAGCTGTGTATTGAATTTTCCAAACCGTAGCGGTTGCTTTAACGAAAGGATAACTGTAGCTGTTGTCGCTCAGCAAAAGAGAACGGTATCCATCTCCAATAAAATGTTTTCCCTGACCCATTTGTAAATTAAGCTCAGGAATTACGCTCCAGGAAAGAACGCCTTCGGCCATGGCAAAATCGTATGCTTCGGGTGCCAACTGGCTAAATGGCGCTTCATAAAGTTTGTAACTGGCTGCGTGTGGAATAACTTTTTTGTTGGCAATGAAACGATTTATATAAGGTTGAAAAGCAACCTGGTTTTCAAATAAAACGGAGTGAAAAGCCACTTTTTTACCGATGCGCCCTGTAACATTAAAACCACGGGTATTGCGGTAGAAATATTTTTCATGATCGCGGTTTTTGCTGAATTGAAAATCGAGCACCGGATCGGCTGTAAAGCGGTAATTTTCATCTTCTTTCATGATGAGGTTTTCGTAGCGTAGTTTTTTTTCGATCCAGCCGCCCGGTTTGCCTTCGCGGGCGTATAAGCCGGTAAAAAGTTTTCCGGTATCCGGTATTACAAAAGGTTTAAGGGCTGTATGATGTGTTTCGGAATCCTGAAGCATCAACCGTTCCAGCTCAACCAGTCTGTGCCGGTGCAAGGGAACAAGATGCTGTGCATACGAACTTGACGCCAGCAAAATCAGTAAAATTATGGAGATAAAAAACCTGTTCATCAGAAACCTATGTTAAACTGGAACGAAATAGTTTGTTGATTGCCATAGTAAAATCCCGGTGTAAATGTGGCCAGGTAATGTTCAGCTGTGTAGCCATCAACATCAAATCCTCGTATTCTTGAATCTTCGAAAAGCAGTTTTATGTAAACATTTTGCAACAGTTCGTAGCTGGCCGAAATGCGGAATGTTTTGTTCTGCCATGTTTTGTTTTGTAGCACGGGGAGAGCATCAATTTTTGTATCGTATTGCACATTGTACTGATAATCGTTGTAGTGAACTGCTTGCCAATATTCAGCTTTAATTCGCAGGCGGGAGAGTGGCTTAAAAGCGATGGCTCCGTAATGTTCCCGGCTGTTATCTTTTAAATAATGCCCGAGCCCGATTTTATTGGTGGCAAAGGTTGTTGCTTCTATGCGGTGCTTGTAGGTGAGCGGGTACGTTTGGGTAAATTCGTAGGTTAGTGCAATGTTTTGTACAGGCCAATTGCTCAGTTTGAGTCCGCCTTTCCACGATAAAAAATTGTGCAGTGTGTCTACGCCCACGCGTGTTTTGGAGAATTCATCTACAAATAGCGAACCGTAAAGGTGTACGTGTTTGATGCTCCTGATGCTGGCGTTCAGAAACAGTTGCGAGTTTTGGTTTTGAATGCTGTGGTTCAGTGTATGATCGATGGATTTATAAAACAGGAACGGAATCATGTATGCTGGATGCGCTCCGCCCATATCGCTGTAAATTATTGAGTTACCTAGCGAAAGGCTCATGGTTGGCCAGGGGTGGAGGGTGTAAATGTTGGCGGCAATATTTTTTGGTCGAAAAACCTGGCGACTTTCTCCGTACTGACTTACGTACGATTGCACGCTGTCTATCACTTCTGAAACGAGCCATCCGTGAAAATAATCAAACTCGAACCATTTTGCGGGTTTCAAGTGCATTTTGATCATGGCAAATGAAGGTGCCCGGGAGTCGATTATGCTGGCGCCATGGTAGTTGTCGCCCCATTGCACATGGTCTTTTACCAGGCCAATGCGCCCCCATTTCCACGAGTAAAAAATGCCGCCGCGCATTTCGGAATAGTCGCCGCCCGGACGACCGCCATTACCAATTTTGTAGTTGCCGGCTTCCTGCCGGGTGAGGTTTTCCGGCCAGGCCAATATTTCTGTTATGCTGTTATCTCGCAATGATGCGTAAAATCCGATATGTTTGCCCAGCGTGGCGTGCGCTTCCACGCCGCCCCAAAAATGATTTACAGTTCCATTGTCGTTCGATCGGTAATTGAAGCCCCAAACCGGCGCTGCTGTTACTGTAAAGTTCGTATCACGATGCACAAACCCCAGGTGTGTAAATGAAAGGGCAGCATGGTCGCTGTATTTTTTCAACAGGTTTACTTTTTCATCGTGGTATGGGTTGTGATTTTGGTTGTCCCAAATCTGGTAGGCTTTTAGGTAAAAATCCACCTCTTTTCGCTGGCGTTTGTTCAGCAGACTGTCTTTTTCTTCGGCTTTTTGCAGTTTTTTTAAAATGAATTGCTTTGAATAGGGCTTTACCACGCTGTTGATGCTGATGATTTTTTCATTGGCCAACTCATCCATAAAATCGTAAATAGCTGTATTGCTCACGTGTTCGGGCACTTCCTGGGCAGGTAGCTGTGACAAGAATGCAAAAAGCAAAGCAACGAAAGCAATGTGTTTACGAAAAATGGAATTGTGCATAACCAAATAATTAACGGTTCATTGCTTACGAAGATAAAAAAGTTTTTGGGATTCAGGGCTGATTACAAACCGCTCCTTTTTCGTTTTTTATTCTGTGTTTTTCAGGAATGACAACTTTTTCTATGGTAAAAAGGCCATCTCCGGCGTTTTGGATTTTAATCTCTACCCGGCGGTTGTATTTGCGGCCTTCGGGATTGTCTTTACCATTGAGTTTATTGCGTGCAATTGGGGATGATTCACCTTTGGCTTTAATTCGGATGCGTTCTTTCTCAATGTTATTTTGCGTTAAATATTTTTTGACAAATGTTGCGCGCTTTTTACTGAGACGCATATTGTATCGGTCAGATCCTATGGCATCTGTATGGCCGGTAAGGATAATTTCTACATCTTCTTCTGTTTGCAGAAATGATAGAAGATTTTCGTATTTATCCATTGAGGTTTGGTACTCAGCGTACGGCATCAAAATATATTCAGGAATTTTCCAGTCTGGCTGCATTTCAATGTTTTCGATGGGTTTTTCCGGTACAAATTCGCTTTTTTCTTCATTGTCGGTGCCCATTGAAATGACTTTTTCAATGGGTTTATATCCATCGGCCTCAATGGTGATGCGCAGGTTGACGCCTTTTTCTGCGGCCAGTACAAATTTGCCCGTCCGGGGATTGGGTGTGTAAACGCCGTGCATTTCGCCTGTTTCGATGTCGAAAGCTGTAATTTCGGCGTTTTCAATTATTTCTCCTTTTTTATTTTTTGCATAACCTACATATACAACAAGGTTTGTGTGGTCTTCGCCGGGCATATCAATCATAAAGAGATCGGTTTCGCCCAGGCTTTTGTCGTTGAAAGAAGCATAATAACCGCGCTTTCCGTCAACAGAAACAGAAAAACCCACATCGTCGGTGGTTGAGTTAACGGGATAACCGATATTTTGCGGTTTTGTCCATTCGGTAACATTTTTTCGTTCGGTTACAAATATATCAAGCCCACCCATAGAATTGTGCCCTGCTGATGAAAAATACAGCCGTTTTTCATCGGGGTGCATAAACGGGCTGTCTTCGTTGTAAGGTGTGTTAATCGTAGGCCCCAGGTTTGTTGGAGCGCTCCACATACCGTTTGGCAATTTGCGGCTCATGTAAATGTCCAGTCCGCCCAGGCCATCTGGTCGGTTGCTTGCAAAGAAAAACTCTTTTTTGTCGGGTGAGTAGCAACCATGTGTTTCCAGGAAATCAGAGTTGATGGGTTGTGGCATTTTTTGGGGTTTGCTCCATTTTGTGCCATCGTAATTACTTTGGAATAACCCCCCGTCGCCATCTTCATTAATGTAAATGATGAGCGTGTTCCCGTCGAAAGTAAGACTTACGCTGGCTTCATGTGTTTGTGTGGAAATATTGTCCATGCGTTGGGGCTTTTTCCATTCACCATCAACTTTTTCAGCAATATATAGATCATCATTATTGGCAATATCTACTTCACCATCAGGTTTTCGGTTCGATGTGAATATCAGTGTTTTTTCATCACCGGAAACAACCGGCCCAAACTCAATGGCTTTTGAATTGATGCCTTTTGGAAGCGGGTTCACTTTTACATCTATCGGGTTTTTGGTTATTTTCCGGGCATTTTCGTTGAGTTGAATAAATCGGTCTACCTCAACCAGATACTCCTCATTGGCCAAATCTTTGATGCTTTCACGGAAAGCCCTGTACAAGCTGTCGGCTTTTTGAAACTTGTGGTTGTGGTAGTATGCCTGTGCAAGGAAAAATGGCGTTTCCAAAGGTGCCGCTTTTTCCTTGGGATTGTCGGGATAATAATTATCGGTTGTATTTGTACTTGCCTTTTTAAAGTATTGTACCGATTTGGGCTTCTCATAACTGGTCTGAAGATAGCAAAATCCCAGTTTGAAATTTATATTGGCATTGTCGGGATGCTGCTCAGCCAGCTGCTTGAGGAGGTCAATGGCTTTCAGGAAATTTTGTTCCTGGATGAATTCTTCTGCGGCATTAAATTTTTCATTAAAATCACTATTTTGTGAAAAAAGGGTTAATGAAAATAATACCAGCGATAAAAATATGAGCGTATGGTGTTTAAGCATAGGTGTTTGGTTTATTTTGCAAAGGTAAGTACATTTTTGTCTAATATAAGTGCGATTTTAGCATAGAATTGTTAATGAAACTGTAATATTTACTACTGTATGCCGTAAAGATTTTGTAAATTTGACATCCATTAAAAAATAATCATGGGTTCGGTCTAAAAAGGTTTTCAAATTACTAAACGCTGAAAATCAGCTTTGCCCCGAGCCCTAAAGGGAGGCTGATTTTCAGCTACTTACTCCCTCTGGGGAAGGGGCAAAAAAGTAGCTGAAAATCATATAACACCCTTTTTAGACCGGACTCAAACATAAAAAAAGATCATATTATGAAAGTTAAATTTATTTTTATTTTAATGATGATTAGCTCATTGGGGTTTGGGCAAATCACCACAATCTACGACATTCAGGGGCAGGCAGCCGCTTCGCCATTGGATGGCGATAATGTAACAACAAAAGGAATCGTTACTGCTGCTTTTTCAAGCGGATATTTTATTCAGGATGGAGATACCGCGTGGACCGGTATCTATATTTACGACAATTCCAATGTGCCCGCTCCGGGCGATTCTGTTCAACTCACCGGCGATGTGTCTGAATATTATGAGCTGACAGAAATTTCAAATATTACTGATTTTACCGTGCTCAGCCAGGGAAATCCAATGCCCGAACCGGCGGTTATTAACACCGGCGATGCTTCTGAGCCCTGGGAAAGTGTGTTAATCCGGGTAGAAAGTGCTACGTGCACCAACCCGGACATTGGCTACGGCGAATTTGAAGTCGACGATGGCACAGGCCCGCTTGCTGTAGATGATCTGGGTATTGCATATTCGCCTATGCAGGGACTTGATTATCGGGTAACCGGCCCGTTGAATTATTCTTTCAGCGCTTTTAAAATTGAACCGCGCAACGAAAACGATATTGTAGTTGATGAAACCATCTATTTTACAGAGCGCGTTACAATCAGCACAGTTGAAGAAACCGAAATTACATTTAACTGGAGTACGAATACAGAGGCATCATCAGAAATTTCGTACGGGCTTACACCCGAACTTGAAATGGGAACGGTTACTGCTATCACCGATGTAACAGACCATAGTCTAACGCTCGATGGCCTTGCAGCAAATGAAATTTATTACGTAAAACCATTTTCCGTAACCGGAGAAGATACAACTGTAAGCCAAATAATGAGAGCCGCCACCGCATCTACATCAACAGGAGAAATTAATGTGTATTTTAACCACAGTATCGACAGCAGTGTTGCCTGGGAAAATTACGCAGTATCTGCTCCCAATGCGTTTGTAGATACCATCATATCATACATTGATCTGGCTCAAAACACGCTGGATATTACCATGTACGATATTGTTGATACAACAGACAACGAAGTTGTAAGAATTATGAATGCCATTAATGATGCTTACGACCGTGGTGTAACCGTTCGCTACATCACCGATGATGAGCCGGAGAACGGGCTGCTCGATTCATTGAACACAAATATTCCGGTGCTTCGTGGCAACGCAGACGGCATTATGCACGACAAATTTATTGTAATTGATGCCGAAAGCATAATCGATAGTTGGGTCATGACAGGTTCGACCAACCACACAATTTCCAACCTGAATAAAGATTACAACAACATTATTTGTATTCAGGACCATCAGCTTGCCAAAACATACACCATGGAATTTAACGAAATGTGGGGAAGCGAAACGGCTACACCCGATGCCGGTGCAGCGCTTTTTGGAAGCAACAAAACTGACAATACGCCCCACAGCTTCAATGTTGGCGGCACGCGCATCGACTGTTATTTTTCACCTTCAGATCAAACTACAAAATACATAGCCGCAGCAATTGATAATGCGCAGGAATCACTTCAATTCGGGTTACTTGTTTTCACAGAAAATCGTCTCGGAACCGCTGTTTTAGATGCCCACAACCGCGGCATTGAAGTGGCCGGAATTGTTGATTATACCCAGTATTCAGGCGATGAATATAGTATGCTGGCTATAAACGGCGTAAATGTGCTCGAATACGAGAATGAAGACGGTTCAGAATGGCCCGTTGGTGCAACTCTTCATCATAAATATGCCATTGTTGATCAAGACACAGATAACGCCGTATTAATTACCGGATCGCACAACTGGTCGGCCTCTGCAGAAAGTATTAACGACGAAAATACTTTGCTGATTTACGACCGGAATATTGCAAACCTTTACTATCAGGAGTTTAGCAAACGATTTGCTGAACTTGAAGATTTAATGAGTGTTGAAAGCCTGAAAGGACAAAAAAACCTTGAACTCTATCCAAATCCAAACTCAGGAACACTACATATAAACAGCCAAACGGGTGGCAATGCAACTTACCGTATTTTTAGTATAAACGGACAAATGATTCAATCCGGCACATGCAACGGAGCGCAAAGTACCATTTCCCACAATTTGAAGCCGGGTTTATATATCCTGGAGTACCAAAACAACTATTCGAACCAGCAAATAAAATTTGTTGTAGAATAGCAAAAGTTTTCACGATGTAAAAAAAACTAATATTAGCTTAAAAAAGCACATGCGAACAGGCGAAAAACTGTTAATAAAATCAGGTTTTCGCCTGTTTTTTTATTTTTAAATTTTATTTCTTATCTTTATAATCCATTAATAATTAGCATTTATCATGTTAAAATGGCAATTCGCCAAACATAAGGCGAAGTGTATTGACTTATGAACAACTTGCCGTATATTCGCATTAGACAAGTAGATTGTTGCATTAAAAAATTACTGCTATGCCATATCGCAGACTTCCAAACACAGACACAGCCCGAATCAGGGCCATGCAAAGCGCACTAAATAAAGGAGCCCGGTTAAGTCCGTCGGAGTTGGCTTATTCCCAGTCGACTTTGATGCAGGTTCGTACTTTTTTGCCGGTTTTCGAGCAAGCTGTATCAAGCCAGCGCAATTATCAGGATTCCCAAACTGAGCGGAACAAAAAATTTCAGGATGTTGTAAAAAGAACGCGATTGTATTTATCGCATTTTATCCAGGTGATGAACATGTCCATTTTGCGCGGCGAAGCAAAACCTGAAATCAGGGAAGTTTACGGCTTAAAAAGAAATGATAAAAAGGTTCCCGATTTAAACACAGAACGCGACCTCATGGTGTGGGGCAAGCGCATTATTGAAGGTGAAGAGTCGCGCCTTGCAACGGGAGCCAGCCCAATAACCAATCCAACCATAGCACGGGTAAAAGTGCATTTTCAGGAATTTTTGCGTTCGTACCAGGATCAGCAGCATTATTCGGATATATTTCAAAATGCGCACAAAAAAGTCACCAGTTTGCGCAAAGACGCTGATCAACTTATTGTTGAGCTGTGGAACCAAATTGAAAAGTATTTCGAAGAGTTTCCTGCTGAGCAAGCCAGAGAAAAAGCTTCTGAATATGGTGTAAAATATGTTTACCGAAAAAATGAGCGTTTGCGTCCCTTTCTGAATATCAATTACGGGCATGTATCGTAAAATGATGCCGTAATCCATACAAAATCAGAATTACAAAACCTGTGCTTATAATCGAAACAGGCCATAAATAGGAGAGTGTCCCCACTTTGTCTAACGACTGGTCTATTTGTTCGGGCGTAAAAAAATACCAGGCCAGCACAGTAATGCCATTGTTGAAAAAGTGCAATACCACAGGGACCCACAAATTACGGCTCCAGTAATAAACCAACCCCATCATCAACCCTAATACAAACCTGGGCAGAAATGTGTAAAATTGATAATGCAATGCCGAAAAAATAAGCGCTGCGATAATTACAGATAAAATGGGCTTTTGCGTGTAGCGTTCCAGTTCGTTTTGCAGTACGCCACGGAACAATATTTCTTCTGAAACGGCCGGCAAAACGGCAATTACCAGCAAATTGATTATCAAAATACCGGGCGACATGTTTTTGAGTAAAGCTTTCATAAACTCCATGGCTCGCGATTCACTGCTTTGCAGGTTTTGTTCCAATCCGCTGAGCCACGAGGGTAACTCCATAGCTTCGTTAAGCGAGACCAGCGCATTGATCATAGGCATTGCCGCTATAATCAGAATAAAAGTTCCAAACACGGCCGTACCTGAAATGTTCGACTTAATAAAAAGGCCTTTTTTTATCGGACCTGCATAAAACCACACCCATAACAAACCCGGTACAAGGAAAAGTCCGATGGATTGCATGGCCTGGAAAAAACGAATTACCGGCAACATTTCCGGTTGGCTTACATGGCCCAACATTTCGGGCGATGCAAAAAAGTTGTAATCCCAAACCACCAGCGAAACACCTGCAGACATTCCGAGAAATAAAAGGTTTGACATCATCATCAGTATGATCATCGTGAGCATCCTGAATAAAAATCGTGTGGTTGAAGTCTGATTGTTTATGTTGAATATCTTTTGCACTGTTTTTGTACTTTTGTGATTCACAAAAATAGAATTTTTATCGTGATTCGCATTGGTAATATAGAACTACAAAATTTTCCGGTGATATTTGCACCCATGGAAGATGTGAGTGATCCGCCATTTCGCTACATGTGTAAGCAGTTTGGTGCAGATCTGATGTATACGGAATTTATAGCTGCCGAAGGATTGATACGGGATGCAAAGAAAAGCCTGAAAAAACTCGATATATTTGATTATGAGCGTCCTATCGCTATCCAGATTTTTGGTCACAATATCGACTCCATGGTTGAGGCCGCAAAAATAGTTGCCAAAGCCAAACCCGACATTATAGACCTGAACTTTGGCTGTCCTGTAAAAAAAGTTGCCGGAAAAGGAGCCGGGGCCGGCATGCTGCGCGAGCCGGAAAAAATGATCGAAATGACAGCCGCTATTGTCAAAGCAGTAGATATCCCGGTTACTGTTAAAACCCGGTTGGGCTGGGATGAAGATTCAAAAATTATTACAGAAATTGCCGAACCGTTGCAGGATACCGGCATTGCTGCACTTACCGTTCACGGACGAACCCGCTCGCAGTTTTATCGTGGCGAAGCCGACTGGACGCTTATTGGCGAAGTAAAGAAAAACCCGCGCATACACATTCCCATTATCGGGAATGGCGACATAAAAGATGCTGTTACAGCAAAAAAAATGTTCGATGATTATGGTGTGGATGCCATCATGATTGGCCGTGCTGTTATCGGGCGCCCTTGGATTTTCAAAGAGGTTCGCCACTACCTCGACACCGGCAAATTGATGCCACCGCTCACTATAGACGAGCGTGTTGATATGGCTAAAATGCACCTGCAAAAATCACTGGAATGGAAAGGCGATGTTTATGGCGTATTGGAAATGCGACAACATTTAGGTAACTATTTTAAGGGATTGCCCAATTTTAAACCCCGTCGATTAAAAATGCTTACAACCCCGGAGGCTGATGGCGTTTTTGAACAACTCGAAGAAATCAGGCAGGCCTACAAAGGCCACGTGTTTGAAAACAACCATTTGATTGACAACCACTGTAGTAAACTGGAAAACCTGTAAGAATTCTCCTACAGGTTTATATTTTTGGAAGTTCGAAGTTCAGGAAATTTTAGTTCTGGCAAACAAACGCCGCATTATTGTTGATATGACCTTTAAGATCATTTACAAAATTGTTTGCATCGCGGTTGCACATCATTTTTCTATTAAGCAACAACGTGATAGGTACAATATTGCGCATTTTCAACTCATGATTAATGATACGAGGTTTTTGAAACATCGAACTGATGGCCATAGAAATACTGTTTACCGCCTTGTCCGCTGTATAGGGCACGTATTTTCCGGTAGTGCTTATGTAGCTAAAAGCACCGTTACCCATGCTTCTGTACGCTTTGTTGGGGTTTCTTAAGAGAAACCGCCAAATTAATTTACGCAACTGCATAGGTAAATATAACATATGCCTGAAAGCATTACGTTTTTTATTTTGCTTAAGGAAATTTCGTTCTTTGGAGATAGCCCCTTTAGCCAGTCCGATTTCTTTGGAGATATCTTCCATGCTTTTTTGCGAAACATCATTTACGTTTACCGGAACTGAATAAAGCCGGTTATCAAAATTTTTCTCCAGCCACATTTCGTAGTTCAGGTTTTTCGGATACTCGTCCAACACCTGATCAGAAAGTGAGTTGGTAATGAGTTTCACGATCCAGGCAGAAAGCGCCACATTTTGTCCATCCTTGCGCAACTGTTTCAAATACTTATGCACATCGGTTAAGTCAAGTTCAAACATTGCGGCGATGGTTTCACTACCTTCATTAACCACATAACTATCGGCCAGGGTAATTGTATTTCCCGGGAAAAATTGAAGAGAACTATTCTTTGTCATATTTCGATTCCTTCTTGCTGTAATAATTAATCAATTCATAGCTGCTGTTCATGTATCAATACGGACTATTTGTGGAAATGTTGTGTTTTTTCTTAAAAAAAACACAATAATTTTCTCGTTGTTTTATTACTGCCTGAAAATCAGTTAATAGGTTGTATTATTTTTTATGACTGACCCAATTGGCGGTATGCCAATTTGCTATGTTGGCTTTTTTAAAGGTCTCCAGTTTGAAAAAATATTTCTAAAAATTGTCCTTCAACAGTGGTTCGTCCAGCGTATCGATTACTACACTTTGTATGCTAATATGAAACCACTCTTGAAACATTTCCCAGGTCAATTCTTTTGGCCACAGAGATTCATCGGTATACCATGAGTTTAATTCTTCTTCAAAGAAATAGGTAACGTTGTCTTTTATCAGCTCAAGAGCCTCTCCATGATAATGGGTCTCAGGAATTAGGTAGACATTTCCCTCGTCGTGGGTCAGTAATTTTGGACAATCTGTTATATTTTCATCATCTAGTGAATTGACCCAATCGATTAATGGCTGTTTAGGAAATATTATGAGTGCATCGCGGTTAATTGTTACTGACATTTTGTAATATGTTTAATTAAATTAGGACGGTACTTTTTTCTGCGACCGCAAAACGAGCAATATGCCGATAATAACAAATGGTATGCTAAGCCATTGCCCCATTTTTAGCGGAATGGTATTTTCAAAGGGAACCTGCACTTCTTTGTAAAATTCCACAAAAAACCTGAAGCCAAATACGCAAATCAGGAACATGCCCAGCAGGAATCCTTCTCTTATCATTCCCTTTTGTTTTCGGTAAAACAGGAAAAACAAAATAAAAAACAACAGGTAGGCAATGGCTTCGTAGAGCTGTCCGGCATGCCGCGGGATTCCGTAAATGGTCATTTCGGCTTTGGTGTATCGTGGTTCTTTCGTAATTTTAATTTCCGGATGTGCAGCAAATGATTTGATGTTGTTTCGCAAATCTTCGTCTTTGTCAATCGAAGGAATTAGATAATTGTGTAAAATTTTCCGTATATCTTTTTCAGGAAGCCTGTTTTTTTTAAATAAAACTTCCAGTTTTAGTTCCCGGTAACTTGTATTTTGAACCACAGTATCATTTTGAACCTCTGTGAATTCTATATCATCAATATATTTACCATAATGTTTGCTTAGTTTGTTTTCAACCTCCCTTACAAAAAGGAATGCATGTGCTTTATCTGTTTTATCGCCAATGATTTCTGAGTTCATTAAATTGCCGGTGCGAATGAAGGGTGCAATTAGAAGAACAACAATTACAATGCGATCGAGCAGCCAGAAATATGGTTTTTTGAATTTGCGAACATACAGGTAAAGGGCGATTAATATTCCAATGGCTGCGCCATGACTGGCAAGGCCGCCTTCCCAAACTTTCAGTATTTCCAGTGGATGAGTCAAATAGTATCCGGGGTTATAAAACAGACAGTGCCCGAGCCTCAATCCTGCAATGCATCCTACAATAAGGTATACACCCAGTTTTCCGATTTCTTTGGGTGTCATTTTCTTTTTTCGCAGAATCCATTCTAACAAAAGATAAGCAAGGTAAAAAGAAACACCAAAAAAGATTCCGTACCACCTGATATCTCGTCCAAATATACTGAAAACTTCAGGATCGGTATTCCAAATGATATATTGCAGCATAGTTATTTTTTGTTTAAATATTTATATTTTCAGGCTAATATCCAAAAGTTTCTTTTAAATGCAGATAACATGACACTAAGTTTTGTGCTTGTTTGCGGGCGTGGGAATATTATTTTGTTGAATAAACACCATTTCCGGTTGTTTTTCAATATCGCGGTATGCATTCTTTACAAAAAACTCAAGTCGGTTGTGCATGTTAGCTTCGCTCGTATCTGCATCAATATCAAGAAATAATATGTTTAGTTCCGGAAACATTTTTTTAATTCGTTTTGAGATACCTTTTGAAACAATGTGGCAGGCAATGCATCCAAAAGGCTGCACAGAAACGATGTTTTGAATGCCTTCGCGCGCAAAGCTGATCATTTCTCCCGGGAGCAGCCATCCTTCTCCGTATTGATGAGCAAGGCTCACGATTTCGCCGGCATTTTTTTGAACTTCGTATATGGAATGAAAACGGGTAAGTGGATGATGAAATTTTTCCAGTATTGAATTGACTTTGTGCAGGTAATTATCTACTTTTTTGCCAATGGCTTTATGAGCCTGTTGCATTATCCACCCATCTTTCTCCAGGAAATTTTTATTGTTGTAGCGAATATCTGCCAGCGATTCAAGGAAAAATGTGTTCAAAGGCGATGTAACAACTTCTACTCCATTTCTTCTGAGCCAATTTTCAAGGTCGTAGTTGCCAAAGCGGTTATACTTCATGAAAATTTCTCCAACAATACCGGCTTTAGGAAGCTGCACATCATTATATTTAATGGCATTAAATTCTTTAACGGCCTGTTCTAAAAGTTTTAGTGAGTTTTTAATTACATAATTCCGCCGGTTTTGATACGCATACTGAATGAATTTATTGTAAACGCGCTTTGAGTCGCCCGGTGTTTTTTCCCGTACAACAACAAAATTGTGCATTTTCAGAAGTGCATCAGCATAAATTAACGTGTTGATCGACAAAGAGAGTAATTCAAAAAATTTATTTTTGAAACCGGGTTGTATGTTCATTGTGTTGGGGTTGGTCGATACCGAGACTACGGGAATATGTCCGAAACCTGAATCGAGCATAGCTTTTTTGACCAGCGAAACGTAGTTTGATGCCCGGCACGGCCCGCCAGTTTCACTCATGGCAACAGCCACATTATTTAGGTCGTACTTTCCGGATTGTAGAGCTTTGATGATATCGCCAATCAAGATCACCGCCGGGTAGCACATATCGTTGTTTACGTATTTTAATCCAACCTCTACGCTTTGCCTGTCTGCTTCAGGGAGCAATTCAAAATCGTATCCTTCCTGAAAAAACAAAGACTCAGTAAAGAGGGAGTACAGTTGAGATAAATTGGGGCCTATAATTTTTTTGTTTCTGTCGATTTTGAAATAAGGTGGTGTCGACTTTCTACTATTTTCTTGTGTGGCGGGTTTCGCCAGGTTGAAGGCAAATGATTCAATCAGTGAGCGTATCCGGAGTTTGACTGGTGCAACGTTATTTCCTTCATCGATTCTGATAACGGTGTGGTACTTGTTGTACTTTTTCAGAATTTCCCGCGCCTCATCCATCACCACGGCATCGGGCCCACAACCAAAAGAGTTTAATTGAATAACATGCAGGTTTTTTTGCTTCCCCGCCCATTCCATAGCATGATAAATTCGATTTGAATACTGCCACTGCGAAAGCACGTGTACATTTTTAAAGTTGGTGTTGTGATTTGCCGGAACAATATCTTCTGTAACCACATCAATGCCCATGTCGGTAATTATGCCCGGAATATTTTGATTGACAGCCGGATCTGCGTGGTAAGGGCGACCTGTGAGCATAATTACAGGTTGATTGGTTTTTTTTGCCTCAGTAAGGATGTCATCGCCTTGCTTTCTTAATTCTTCTCGAATTTTATCATCTTGCTGGCGGGCTTTTTGAAAAGCTTTTTCAAAGGTTTTTTTATCAACACCAAACTGTTTTACATAATTGAAACATGCTTTGGCCAGTAGCGAATTATTGTGGAAAGATACCGGTAACATGTCGTAGGCTATATTGTACTCGTCGAAATCAAATGTATTGTTAATAACATCGGGATAGCCGGTTACAACAGGGCAGTTGTACGTATTTACTGCATTGGAAAACTCGTTTTTCTCATACCGGGCGATGGGATAAAAAATTCGGTCGACCTGTTTGTCTAACAAATCGTAAATATGCGCATGAACAAGCTTTGCCGGATAGCAAATATTGTCGGACATAACGGAGCCGTAAGCTTTCTGCTGGTCAATTTCGGTGGTTGGGGAGGAGAGGATTACTTCAATGTTCAGTTCAGTGAACAATGTATTCCAGAACGGGAAATTATCGTACATATTCAGTACGCGCGGGATGCCAATTTTAACGCGGGGTTTTGTTGTCGCGGCAGGTTTTTGGTCGAAAATCAGATCGTATTTTTTTGCAACCAGGTTCGTTCCTTTTTTAATGGTTGACGGATGATTTGAAAAGATTTTTTCGCATCGGTTTCCGGAATAATATACCCGGTTTTTCGGGAAAAATATTTTATTTATCCTGCACCGGTTTCCGCAACCATTGCATGTAATTGCTTTTGATTTTATATCCGATATATTGAAATTCCGGTAGTTGTTAATTGTGCTAAAACCCGGTTTTTGAGTGCTGCATTGTTCAATGGCCGTTAGGGCGCAACCAAAGGCGCCCATTAGCGCGCTGATGGAGGGCCGGGTGACTTTTTTGCCCAGAATTTGCTCTGTGGCTTTTAAAACTGCCGGATTTAAAAATGTGCCGCCTTGTACTACAATATTATCGCCCAGAACACTAATATCTTTGATTTTCAGTACTTTATTAAAGCTGTTTTTGATTACAGAATAAGCTAATCCGGCTGAAATATCTTCCATTTGTGCACCTTCCCGTAGGGCTTGTTTCAGTTTGGAATTCATGAAAACCGTGCACCGTGAGCCGAGGTCATAAGGTTTTTCCGATGTGCCGGCTTTTTGTGCAAAAGTATCAACACTCATCCCGAGCGAACCGGCAAAAGTCTCTATAAACGTTCCGCAACCCGATGAGCAGGCTTCATTGACTTCGATATTGCTAATATGGCCGTCTTTTATGTAAATCGCCTTAATATCCTGTCCCCCGATATCAAGAATAAACGACACGTTGGGGTTGAAAAAAGCTGCAGCTTTAAAATGTGCGATTGTTTCCACCATGCCTTCATCGCATCTGAATGCTGTTTTGACAAGTTCTTCGCCGTATCCTGTTACAATTGTGCGCCGAATGGGAATGTTGATGTTGTTTGTTTCCAGAAATTGATGTAATGATGACAGTGCATTTTTTACTGCTTTTACCGTACTCCCTTTATTGTTAGCATAATGCGAGAAGATAATTTTTTTGTTGTTATTTATCGTCACCAGCTTTGTTGTTGAAGACCCGGCATCAATACCAATAAATAATTCTTTGGAATTGCCTGGATTTTCTTCAAAAAGGTATTCGTCGCTGTTGTGGTTTTTTTGCCATTGCAGAAAATCATCTTTGTTTTTGAACAGGGGTTTTAGGCTTCCCTGTGGGTTTTTTAATGATTTTTTTGTTCCGGAAGTAATACGTTCGGCAAATTGTGAAACGGTAAAAACAGTCGGTTTTTTATTGGTTGAAATAGCTGCCCCGAGGGCCGGGAAGAGGTTGCCATATTCGGGTATGATAATATCTTCTCGTTTTGCATTAAGTACGCTCATCAGGGCTTGCTGCATGGCTTTTGAGAAAACCAGCGGCCCGCCGGAAAAAATAATTTTTGGTTCAGGCTTATCGCCTTGCAAAAGTGTATTGGCAATTTGTATAGCCACGGCGTGAAAAACAGAACGCGCAATATCGGGCAATGAAACCTGCCGGCTGAGCAAGCTTTGAATATCGGTTTTGGCAAACACCCCACAGCGCGATGATACCGGATAAATGTTCTCTGATTGTAAAGCCATTTTGTCAAGCTCATCAAGCGACACATCCAGCAGCGACGCCATTTGGTCGATATACGCACCTGTACCACCGGCACAATTTCCATTCATTCGAATATCGGGATGCCCGTTGGGCTTGAAATACATAAGTTTAGCATCTTCGCCCCCAATATCGATAAAAAGACCAGCCTCAGGATAAAAAGCATTAACCGCTTCAGCCGAAGCAATAACCTCCTGAATAAACGGAAGTTTCAGTTTCTCAGCCAATCCCATGCCCACAGAACCGGTAATGAGCGGTTTAAACTCAATATCGCCCAATTTTTCGAGCAGTTTAAAAAGCGTAAGGCGTAAATTCAGCACCACATCGGTATTATGCCTCACATACTCCGAAAAAACCACTTTTCCCTGCTCGTTTGTTACCACCACTTTAATAGTAGTCGATCCAATATCAATACCTGCGTTGAACAAATTGAAATAAATTAGTTGCAAAAAATGTTAGAGCAAATCTAGTAATAATATTTTTTTGAAGTTGGGGAAAGAACGAATAAAAGATTGATTAATCTAATTCGGTGGCTTTAGATAATTTGTATTTTTCTATCTTTGGTTATGCGATATCGTTTTTTGTTGTTCATATTACTATTATCAATTTATGCAACTGGCCAGGAGCTTACGTATAAATTATACACAATTTATGACGGTCTGCCCCAAAGCCAGGTTCAGTGTGTTGCACAAGATAGCACTGGCTTTATTTGGGTGGGTACAAAAGGCGGTGTTGGTCGGTTTGATGGAAAGGAATTCGAAGTGTTTACAACCAAAGACGGGTTGGTTGCAAATGAAGTCAATCGAATTGAGGCTACCGATTCAATTGTTTATTTTATCAGTTACAGGGGAGTCTCGGTTTGGGATGGTGTTTCTATAAAGTCATACCCGGCTAATTCAATAAATCAAATTTCCCCATACTGGGTATATATTAAAAATGGAAAGGGCCTCTATTTAGGAGCTAACAAAGAATTGTTTTGTTTTTATGATGGAAAGTATCATAAACAAAAAAGTAGATTCAATACATTTCGGGCAAACTCAAATAGCACATTTGCATTAATGCCAAAAGGGGCGGATGGATTGCATAGAATTATAGACGGTGATACAATTTTAATTGATTCGTTATGGATTTACGGTTTTGTACATTTTTTAAATGATTCGACTTATTATTATGTTGCTTCTGATACCGCAATAAAACATTATTATTTGAAAAAAGGTGTTTTTGCCAATAATTGGAATATTTTGAGCCAAACGTCTACTGGATACAAAGTTTTGAGAAAGAGATTAAATCAGTTTTTGATTTACAGTAGCGACTCCCTTGCTCTTATTCAAGATGATTTGGTTTTACCAATTAAAAAAAGATTTAATTTAATTCGTGATGCTGAAATAGACCGCGAAGGTAATCTTTGGGTTGCAGATGAAGACGGACTGTATTGTTTTTTTCAACAGGCATTTACTGAATATACCAAACAAAACAGTAATTTGCCGGGTTATGTTTGGGACATTAAAGAGTTTCCGAAAGGGAAATATTGGTTTGCAACCTATGGTAACGGACTTCATTATCTCGATAAAAAAACGTTTGTAAAATATGAAAATGAATTTACGAAAGAGCATAAGTTTACATCATTCTATTTTAATACCCCAAAACCGGATTCGGGAAGAATGATTCTTAATTGGACCTATAAACCAATTGTTATTACTAAAAAAAATGAAATACAACCACTTGTAAAATCAATAGCAAGTAGTCCATTGGTAACATTTTATGATTCAATTAACCGACAATATTTTATTGCTTGCTCAGGAGCTCGATTGTTGATTAAAAATAATCGTGGGAAAGAGACTGTTTTTGAAAACGAAAATTCACCTTTTACCCGAAATATTCTTGATATATGTTATGATCGAAATAATGATATTTGTATCGGTCACCGGGGCATAACTAAATATAAAAACGGTCAACTTTTTAAATATCCCAATATTCCCGATACATTGACCTGGCGGATATTCACTATGGAAAAAGATTACCGGGGAAATTTGTGGCTGGGAACCGACCAGGGGTTATGGTTCTACAATTACGATACAATTTTTAATATCGATCATCAACATTTGAATCGCTATATAACTTTCTCCGAACCAATAGACACAACCTGGCTAATGTTTGGGACAACGCATGGTTTGTCTTTATTGTACCTGCCTGATTTTTATAAAGAAGGCATTGTACGGGTAAAATATTATGATCGCGAAAACGGCTTTACCGGTCGTGAGTGCGGTCAAAATGGAACATTGTATGATTCAGAAGGTAAATATTGGATTCCCACGATTGACCGCGTTATTAAGCTTGATCCGTCTAAAATCAGGTTTAACAAGTATGCTCCTCCGGTTGTGATAGAAAAAAGGAGTCTGCTTGGGGAAAATCTTAATTGGCACCCTATTCCTGATACAATACACCGCTTTGTTCATCATCAGAATGGATTTAAATTTCGTTTTGCAGGGTTGAGTTACAGTGCTCCAGGGCGAGTAACCTACAAATACAGGCTAAATGGGTATAATAAAAAATGGAGTGACCCCACTACAGATCGCGAGGCAGTTTTTGCCAACCTGCAGCCGGGCAAGTATATTTTTGAAGTTTTGGCTGCCAACGAAGATGGTGTATGGTCAACAGAACCTGCAACGTGTCCATTTCAGATTGTTCCGGCGTGGTATCAACGACTAACAGTACAAATAGGAATTATTTTAATACTTTCAGGGTTGCTGATATGGTTTACGTTTCGCTTTGTAAGACACAGGGCAGACCAACGTCAGGAGCGCATAGAAAACCGTAACCGAATGTTGAATATGAGCCTTAATACAATCAAAAGTCAAATGGACCCACACTTTACATTTAATGCCATAAACGGAATTGAGAGTTTGATTATGAAAGAAGACAGAGAGACGGCATATAAATATTTATTGAAACTTTCATCTTTAATAAGGAGCATA
>CAYPSX010000040.1:0-22901 GCA_964413185.1 uncultured Bacteroidales bacterium | reverse complement strand
TGATAAATTATATATTTGCAATCTTTGCAAAACTCATCTAAACACAAACAAAAAAATCACAATGCGAGCAAACCTGCGTACATGGATAGAAATCGACCAAAAGGCCTACGAACACAACCTTAGATTTTTGAAAAACATATTTAAAGATACTACGATTTCTGCCGTGGTAAAGGGAAATGCTTATGGACATGGAATTGAACAGATTGTGCCCCTGGCTCAAAAAAATGAGATTGACCATTTTTCCGTTTTTTCGCTTGATGAAGCATGTCGTGCCCACAGCGTAATGGAAAAAGATAATCATTTAATGATTATGGGCTACATCCCATCTGATTCTTATGAATGGGTAATTGAGAACGAAATTAATTTCTTTGTATATCAACCTTCCAATTTAAACCTTGCGGTTAAGGCTGCAAAAAAAGTCAACAAAAAGGCACAAATTCACCTTGAGCTTGAAACGGGAATGAACCGCACAGGGTTGGATGACAGCAATCTGACTAAAGCAATCAAAATAATTAAAGAAAATAAAAGATATATCCATCTCAAAGGTTTATGTACACATTTTGCCGGCGCAGAGAGTATTGCAAACCATGTGCGTGTTAAGCGACAAATGATAAATTTCAACCGGCAGGAAACCCGCATAAAAAAAGCCGGACTGGAGCCGGAACAAATTCACATGGCATCGTCGGCTGCGGCCATTTCTTACCCGAGAACACGCAAAGACCTTATTCGATCGGGAATTCTCCAATACGGCTTTTGGCCAAGTTTTGAAACACGGATTGCTTTTATGCAAAAATACAAACATACAATTGATCCGCTCAGGAGGGTACTAAGCTGGAAAAGCCGTGTAATGCACACCAAATCCATCGAGCCGGGTGAGTTTATCAGCTATGGTACTGCCTTTTTTGCCAGTGAGCACAAAAGAATTGCCGTGGTTCCGGTAGGTTATTCCGATGGATTTAACCGATCCCTCAGTAATAACGGAAGGGTGCTAATACACGGAAAAGTCGCCTCCGTTATTGGCTTGGTCAATATGAATATGCTCATTGCCGATATAACGAATATAAAAAATGTGCGCCCCGGCGATGAGGTTGTGCTTATTGGTAAACAAAAAAACAACCTTATCCAGGTTACTTCATTCAGTGAGTTTACACAGCAGGTAAATTACGAACTTCTCACACGTCTTCCCGAAAGCATTCCTAGAATTATAAGAAACTAACATTCAGATAACAAATTAATAAGGTTTTTTGGCAACAATTTTGCGCGAAATACGTGTAATAATATATGTCGAACTTACTAATTAGTTAAAATTACATTATGAACGAAATTTTGAAAGACAAAATCAATGAACAAATTCTTGTTCTGCTGGAAGAAAACAATCAAATGACCTTGGGAAGCATTGTGAAAAACCTCGGTATTTCAGCAGAAAAAGGACTTAGTCATTTGGTAAATCTGAAAAACAACGGATTGGTTAAAGTAGAACCTAAATCGAAATATGCTTTGAATATTTAGTCGTTAAAAAGCTTGCTACCGGCCCCGTTACTCAACCCCGACTCCTACCCGGCAGCTATGAGATAGACGTTTTTACTTAATCACTTCCATAATTATGCGAGTCTGCAAATGCCTTTTTTTTGCGGAGTAATATTTTTGTGTTTAACCCGGAAAATTCAATTTCAGGCTACGACCTTTCCACGTATAACGACCTTTGATCTTGTTGATCAATCCGGAAAACACAACAACAGGTAACATAACTAAATGCAGCGGATGAAAAATAACATTCATCAAGGTTGATTGATTACTCAGATATGCAATAATTATTTTGCTGAGGAAAATCATACCCATGAAAATTAAAAAAATCGGCCCGGTTAACGCCCAATATATAAAAAACGGCCCGGCGGAAACCAAAAATACAAACATTACCGCCCAAAAAATATTGTTACTAAAAAATGCAGGCGCACTACGGGACAAACCCTGAAATGCTGTTGGGAATGAACGATACATCCTGCATGAAATCTCATTTTGTCCCAAAAGTACGTCAACGTTCATTTTACGCTGCTTCATAACCTTCATAATTGCAATATCCTCTACGGGAATATTTTTAACCTGCTTGTGCCACTGATTTGCTTGATAATCGAGCGTATTAAAAATCATGCATTGGCCGTTTGCAGCGACAAAAGAAGTCCAACTGGATTTACGTACCAGCCGAAGCGGCAAAACCGACAATAAAATCCAGTTCATGAGCGGAACAATGAGTTTTTCACCAAAAGTTTTCATGGTTTGATCGGGAAAAAATGAAAGAAGTTGAAGGTTATTCGTGCTGAAATACGACAATGCTTTGTTCAAAAAATCTTCACTAAGCCTCACATCTGCATCCAGATAAACCATTACATCCCCACTGCTATGTTGAGCAAGTTTGTAACATGCCCGATTTTTACCGCTCCACCCTTCGGGCAATCCAACGCCTTTCAGCAATTCAACATTTGCACCATTTTTAATATAGGCTTTCACTATTTCAGCTGTATCATCGCACGAGTAATCATCATAAACCCACACCTTGAAATTTTGACAGGATTGACGCCCAAGATCACTCAACAAAAAACCAATGTTTTCAGCTTCATTGCGGGCAGGAATTAGCACATCAACCTTAATACCCGCTGTTTGCGGTTCTTTTGGAAGCTTTTTGATTGTTACGAGATTGACGATTGTAACAACCAACCGGGTAAAGGCAAATGCAAACACAACTATTGTTATAAGTTCTATCCAATGCATTGTTGCTGAATCTTTTTTGCTTGTAAATAAAAATCATTAAAACGCGATTCAATATCGGTTTTTTGATGTAACAATTTACCATAAACCCATAGTCCGTTCTTTTTTTCCGAGAGATAATCTGTGAGCGTGATCAGCATAAGAACATTTACATTATCAACACGTTCAATAAGTCTGACCGCTCCTTTTTGAAAATGAATATAACTTTGATGTTGGGATTCTATTCTTCCCTGCGGGTACATAAGCAGCATATTATCAGGCGATTGTAGTATTTGTTTAGCATACTCCATCGTTTCCAGTACCGAACGCTTTCCCTGCTCTATTGAAAAAGCTCCGGCACGGCTAAAAGAAGAATGTTTTTGCAATTGTTCCAACAGCATCATTACAAAAAACCGTTTCTTCCAAAACGAATTATTTAGGTGCATTACCCAAAAACCATCCCACCAGGAATGATGATTCCCTATAACCAACAGTGGCTTAGCGTTATCAACCTCAGGTATATCAATGTTGATATGAGAAAAGTTCCGTTTTATAATCCAATTTGAGTATAAACGATAAAAATTAGTATAAAACCAGCTGTGTTGGGCATGTATCATAATTACAGAACAAACAAAATGTTGAATATAAAGAAGAGAATTTGAACTAAAAATATTGTTAAAGCCAGTTTAAAACTACCTTTCAGTGGATAAATATTCATAATTAAATGCATAACAAAAGCAATTATAAACCAGGCAACGTAATTTTCAACAGGCACCGATAAATTAGCCCAGGTCCACATTCCTGTTGCAATGGCAAAAGGCTCCAAAATTAAATCATACCCCAACATCAATATAGCTCCAAAAACAGATGCCAGCAAATGACTCTTTGTGAAACGAAATGCTATTTGATGTGTAACAAGAATAAGCAATAACCAGTTAACTCCTATAAATAAAGGGGTTTCCAGAATTTTCACCCATAAAACCGGGCCATAGGAATACTCGCCAAAAGGCCACCCGGTGTTAATTCCCACAGCTTCAATTGCGTAACCAAGCAAATAAATAACACCAAATATCCACAAATGCTTCAGCTCAATAGAATTCTTTGAAGCCAGCAATAAAGCAAACAAACAAATTAAAAGATTTAACGGGGTAAGAAACACAAAAAAATCATAGGAGAACGGAATAACAAATCCCTTTAAACCAATAATATAAATAACTATTATTGACTGAATTAATCGCTTCTCGGAAAAAGATGGTATTTGCAGCACTTTGCTCATTTCTATATTACTGTTTTTCGTGTTTTATATCATTAACTACGATGTTTGCAGAAGCAATACACAGCGGTATTCCACCACCAGGGTGAACGCTTCCGCCCACAAAATGTAACCCTTTGTACTTTTTCAGTCGATTCGGATGCCTCAAAAATGCTGAAAAACGGCTATTGGAACTATTTCCATAAATTGCTCCACCAACAGAAGATGTATTCTCTGCTATTGTTGTTGGCGTGGCAACAGTTTCACTCATAATATGTTCCTCTAAATTGATCTGCAAAGAATTATTTAATTTTCTTATAATATTCGCTTTTACCTGCTGAACAGCTTCTTTTGTGTATTGTCCTTTATCTACCGGTGCATTTATCATTACAAACCAATTTTCCATTCCAATCGGAGCATCTTTACCCGTTTGCTTATTACTTATAAAAACATAAACAGTCGGATCAAAATACAAGGTTTTTATTTTGAAAAGATAATCAAATTCTTCCTTATAGTTCTCTGCAAAAAAGATATTATGCAATTCAAGGTTTTCAAATGTACGATTAATACCCCAGTAAAAGATTAGTGCAGAGCTTGATTTCTCCATAAACCGAACCCGCCAGGGCACCCTCTTTTTAGGCATTAATTTTTTGTAAAAAGCATCCACATCCATATCACTCACTACGCGATCACATGACATGAATTCTCTATTTACATAAATACCTTTCACTTTTTTCTTTTGCAGCTTCACAGATTCAACACGGCTATTAAAATTAAATTTTACGCCGTTTTCCTTAGCCAACTTCACCAGCGACTCAACAATAGAATACATACCGTTTGATGGAAAATATGCACCCTCATTATGCTCCAGATGGGCAATCATATTTAATGTGGCCGGCGCCTTGTAAGGATTTGATCCATTGTATGTTCCGTATCTGTTGAATAATTGCACCAAATGAGCATTTGTGAAAGACTTTTTATTGCGCTGGTGCATGGTTAAAACCATATCCAACTTATGTAACCGAAAAGCCATTTTTTGTGCTTCTGCACTTTTCAATGTACTAAATCTGGCAAAAGGACTGAAAATAAACAAGTTCGATGACATATTATACATATCCTGAACCCTCTTCAAATATTTCAGTATATTTTCTTCAGGTTCATTAAGCACGTTGGATGCTTCCTGAGCAAATTTTTCAGGATCAGCCCAGGCATTCATAGTTATACCATCAGCAAAATGATATTTACAAACATTTTCCAGTTTGATGTACTGAAAAAAATCTTCTCTATTTCTCCCGGCGATCGCAAAAAGTTCGTCTACAAGCCTGGGCAGGGTAAAAAGCGACGGGCCTGTATCGAACCTAAAACCACCTTTCCGGAATTCATTAAGTTTCCCTCCCGGGCCGGAAGATTGTTCAAAAATTGTTACGTCATTACCTGCTGTTGCAAGCCTTATGGCTGAAACAAGCCCTCCGATACCCGAACCAATTACAAAAATTTTTTCGTTCATAACAGAATTTCGTTCTATGGTGAAACAAATATTCAATATTCTTGTTGAATAATCAAACCAATTTGTTTATACTTATTTACTCAACATTATACAAAAAATGAGAGAAGTTGTTATCATAGGATCAGGATTAGGAGGACTGACAGCTGCGCTTCGCCTTTCGCGCAGAGGATATAAAGTGCAGTTGATAGAACAATATCACCAGGCCGGTGGCCGGTTAAATCAACTTAAAAAAGACGGATTTACATTTGACATGGCTCCATCGTTCTTTAGCATGAGTTATGAGTTTGATGAATTTGTAAAAGATGCACAAATACCGCAACCTTTTAAATTTATTGACCTTGACCCGCTCTACTCTGTAAACTTTCGTGATACGGGTAAAACGTACAAAATTTATAAAAACCTGGATAAATTAGCCGCCGAATTTAAAAAAGTGGAACCTGATTTTAGAAAAAGTATAGACCAATACCTGAACTCTGCCGGCAAATTTTTTCACGATACCAGCGACCTGGTGATTCGTCGCAACTTCACCAGTGTTTTTCAATACTTAATTACCCTGGCACGTGTTCCATGGGGGCATGCACCAAAAATGACACGAACTTTCTGGGATGAAGTAAACAAATATTTCAACTCACGCGAAGTTAAAGAAATACTTTCGCTCGTTGCATTTTTCCTCGGCGCTACACCCTTTGATACGCCGGCATTATACTCGCTCCTTTCATACACAGAACTGGTTCACGATGGTTATCATAATGTAAAAGGCGGAATGTATAAAATTGTTGAAGGTCTTCTTGCCGAAATGAAAAAACAAGGGATTGATATCAGTTATCATACCTCCATAAAAAGTTTTGAAACAAAAAATGGAAAACTAACCGCATTCATTGATCAAAACGGCAAGAAATGGGAAGCCGATATTTTTGTAGTAAATGCTGATGCCGCCACATTTAGAAACGAAGTAATGAAGAAAAAAGCTTACAGTACTTCGAAACTCGACAATCAAAAATGGACTTTAGCGCCATTTACGATGTACCTTGGCATCGATAAAAAACTACCTGAGTTAGAGCATCATTCCTACTTTCTTGGCGATAATTTTAAGGAGTATGCCAGTAAAATATTCAAAAACTCCATTTCCCTGAACAAACCATATTACTATGTAACGAATGTCTCAAAATACAATCCTGAATGTGCACCCAAAGGCAAAGAAGCCGTATTTGTGCTTTGCCCGGTTCCAGACCTGCGGTTTAAACCCGACTGGAACGATAGCGAAGAGCTGGCAAATAACATAATTGATGATTTAGGCAAACGAATTGGTACTGATATAAAATCGAAAGTTGTGAGTAAAACCATACTTCCACCGCCATTCTGGGAAAAAAGCTTTGGTTTACATCGCGGAAGCGGTTTAGGCCTGGCTCACAATCTAAATCAAATAGGGGCTTTCAGGCCACCAAATAAAGATGAAGACTTCAGCAATGTGTTCTATGTTGGTTCTTCAACCGTACCCGGCACTGGTTTACCAATGGCCGTAATTAGCTCTAAATTAGTCGTTGAACGAATTGAAAAAACTTATGGACCTCTACACTAAAAATGCGTTTCAGTGCAGTAAAAAAACAACAAGAAACTATAGCACCTCCTTTTCGCTGGGAATAAGCCTCTTAGCCAAGCGTCTCCGTAATCCTATACATGGCATTTATGGCTTTGTCCGGTTTGCAGATGAAATTGTTGATACATTTCATGAGTTCGATAAAGCTGCACTCTTAAAGGAATTCAGGGAGCAAACTTATAAAGCGATTGATGAAAAAATCAGTACAAATCCCATATTACACAGTTTCCAGTATGTTGTGCATGAATACAATATTGATCGCGATATTATTGATGCTTTTTTAGATAGTATGGAAATGGATTTAAATTATGAAAACTACAACTCACAAAACTTTCAAAAATATATTTACGGATCAGCTGAAGTTGTGGGCTTAATGTGCCTGAAAGTATTTACCGATGGCGATAAACAACAATACAACCAGCTTGTGCATCCTGCCCGAAAGCTGGGTGAAGCTTTTCAAAAAATTAACTTTCTGCGCGATATTAAAAGCGATTTTATGGATAGAAGTCGTTCATATTTTCCTCATGTAGATCCGGGTGATTTTACAGATAATAAAAAAGCAAACATTGAAGCCAACATCAAAAAAGATTTTGATGAAGCGTACCTGGGAATAAAACAACTGAAGAAAGACAGCCGGCTCGGTGTTTTTCTGGCCTACACCTATTACCAAAAACTATTTAGAAAAATCAAAAGGACAAATGCACAACGCATTATGTCGCAACGATATAGAATCTCTAATTTTCAAAAAATGACACTTCTTCTAACCGGCTATTTTAAACACAAAATCAATCTGATCTGAATTGGGGCTCAATTACTTAATTTACAAGATTCTTTCTTATTGAGCGCAGCCGTTTTCTGGCTGGTGGAATATAAATACTCATCGGATAATCAGTCAACACTTTCTTGAACAAGTCAAAGGCTTCATTAGGCTTATTCAAATGATCCTGATACAGTTGCCCCGCATTGAACAACGCTTCGGCAGCATAAGGTTCATAGGCAAAATTATTGGCTACTCGTAAGAAAACAGCTGTTGCCTCAGCATATTGGCCTGTAGATTTCAAAAGTTTTGCTTTCTCCATAAGTGCTTCATCAATGATCGGCTGACCCGGAAAATTATCAATCAAAGAGTCGAGCTTTGTAAGAGCTGTGGCGGTTCTATTCTGGTGCACGGCCATTACAGCATTTGCATAAGTGCATAAAGGGGCTTGCAGGGTATCCTCCGATTTATTTTCTGAAATAATTAACGATAACTCAGAGGCATCGTTGGCAATTAATTTTGATGTACTGGCTTTCAAAATATCTACCTGTCCCAGTGCCCAGTCAAAATCGCATTGATAAAAGGCCATTAATGCTTTGCGTAATTTTGCTTTGTAGCCTATAGGATTATTTTTGAATTTGCGTTCAACCCCGGCATAAATCAAAGTAGCATCAAAAATTTCGCCTTTTGCGAGCTTAACATCTGCTCTGAGTAAATCAATTTCAGCATGGTTTAATGAAGTCAATTCGGGAACCTTTTCAGCTTGTTTAAGATACATCAACGCCGAATCCGGCTTATGTAAATAAAATGCGTATAAATTAGCCAAATCAATATAAAATGGCAGGAGTTTAGGAGTTTGTCTGCTATCATTAATGGCATTTTTATATTCTGCAACGAGTTTAACTAAATCTGCTTCATTATATAAAATCCCCTTTTCTACCTGCATAAATTGCGAATGCAAATATAATTGCCTTGCTATCAAATAATATGGCGTTCTTCTTCCTTTATCCATCACATACGAAGCAGCATCAGCGACAACACTATATTTGCTGACTTTAAGAGCTTTTCTGGCTATTTGGATAATTCTGTTTCCATTTTCGTCGTTCCTTCGATCGAGGGCTTTAGCCTGAACTAAGGCCATATCGTATTCTTTATCATGTGTGTACGCCCATATCAAAAGTTCATTAAAAACATTCCGCCCATTATATTCCTGACTTTTAACTAATAACCTGTCTTTTAATATGGTAGTAAGGGTATCATCTGTATCACTATAAACTGCAGCATTCAGGCGGTTTTTCACTGTACCCAGATAACTATCATTTACGGCGAGTAATTCAAGATATGCATCGATCATTTTGCTATATGCCCGCTGGTAATAATAAATATTCGCCAGCTCATAATTATACTGATATCCTTTTGTACGCCGTGCACCGGCAAGATATACTTTCTCTGCCCAGCCAAATTGCCTTCGGCCAATGAAAAGATTGGCCAACCTCCGCATTTTTCTCTGGTCATCTTTTACCTGGTCTATAATATCATTGAAAGCGTCATTTGCCTTTTCCTGTTCTCCTTGCTGCAAGTATATCTCTCCAAGTTCGACATAAGCAACCAAATCGTTCTTATAGCGGCGTATAAACTTTTTGGCAATTCTTTCGGCTTTCTGATAATCTCCCTTCCCTGCCAATGCCTGAACATAATATCGAAAATACACACTTGAAGATGGCTGTTTGGAGTATATTTTTTCATATAATGAAACTGCTTTATTATACTCCTTTTTACGTAAATACTCTCGCGCCAGCTCAACTTCAGCACGACTTTGAGCCTGAACATTTATACTAAAAAAAAGCAGAAAAAGGATTACCAACAAACGTTGGCCTATTTTCGAAAAGCCTATTGAAAAGTTTAGCATATTGTGGTTTCCTGATCTAAAAAATTTGTTCTAACGAATTCTGTCTACAGAACGAACGAGTTCTTCATCTTTCCTAATATACTTATTTCCAAGCAGTATAAAAACAATCATTGCAAGAGGTATAAAGGCACCGACAGAAGGTTTAACAGATAGAAATATGTCAAAATCCATAAAATAATGGTAGATATATATTCCATTTATCAGGTACCAAAATACAATTAAAACAATAACAGCTATTCCGGTTTGTATCTGTCTGATTCTCCTTTTAAAGTTAAAAACCTGAAAAAGAAGTAAAAATGTAATAATCCCGGTTAAAATAACAATCGGATAAGTCATTGTAATTATTTCTCCTTTGGTGGTGGTAAGCCCAAATACTGACAAAATAAGTTCGCTATTATCAGCACTAAAACTACCAATTGGCCAGACAAATAAACCCACAGATAAAAGTACGGCTAACCCTAAATATACTGATTGAATTCGTTGTAACATAATTGCAAAAATAAGACTTACAATAAAACACAAAAAAACCGCCAGAAATTAATCTGACGGTTCAAAGTTATTAAGATTTTTTTATAAATTATCTATATTCACTACCATATTCACATCAAGCGTTGATGATACAAAATGCAGCTTTATATATGAATTACAAGCTGGTTCTGACAGATCATTTCCGTTACTGTCGACACTATAATTCATTGTCATGGATGTTTGACCATCAGCACCAACATTATTGATTAACTCCTGTTCACCAGCCATGATATATTCGCAATTTGGCGAAAGCACCAATGCTGACAACACTTCTGTTGTATAATTTGTCATAGTTGATGCTACTCCCTCAGCACTACCTGTTACTTCGTAAAGGTCGTCTGTAATGTCAGCTGGTGTGCTAAGACCTTGTATCCATTTTAGCGTCCTTGTTCCATCCCAGGTAACTTCCCTGTTACCTTCTGTAATGGTTAAAGGATCACCATCAATTGTGGCTACACTCATTTCAATAACGTCTCCGCTTCGTAAATAAGCAAAACTCACAACACCATTATACACTGCATTGTCGAGGGTGAAATCCTGCAACGTAGTTGTTGCGTTAATATCAACAAGAGGTGTATCCAGGGGATCGCTGGAATATTCAACTACAATAATTCCATCCATTCCGCTTACATCGCTAAAATCAATTGTCAACGTCAATCCAACAAGGTTATAAGTCGGTTCATCGGCAATTTTTTTGGTTGAAAGATCTTCATCCAATCCATAGGGATTCATATAACTTGTAGCAGTCATTAAGCCCTTTTCTGTTTGCACATTATCAGCAACAGGTTGCATATCTTCATCACTAGGTGTTCCGATTACTGTATCGACATCTTCATCACATGATATAAAAGAAATGGTTGCTATTGCTACTAATACTAAAATCCAAATTTTCTTCATAGCTTATTATATTTTTAGGGGTTTATCCAATAAAAGTACGCATAAAATAATGAAAAGTTCTATATAACTCCCTATTTATTATTTCATTAACATTTAAGCTTGTGCGGTAGGGCCACCAAATCCCATTGGGATATCGGATTTACCACCTCCTGATGGTTTTATAGGACCATTTACAGATTCATATTTGTCAATGTTGTCCTGAAGAGCGTTCATCAATCTCTTGGCATGTTCTGGTGTCAAAATAATTCTTGATTTTACCGGTGCCTTGGGTAGCCCGGGCATAACGCGTACAAAATCAACAACAAACTCTGCCGGAGAATGTGTAATTATTGCCAGATTAGAATAAATACCTTCTGCAACTTCTTCTTTGAGTTCAATATTTACCTGGTTCTGTTTTTTTTCGTTTGGTTGATTCATAATTATGTGTTTTAGATTATTTTATAAAATTAATAAAAGTAATTGAAAAAAACCGATAAAAAGAAAAGAGTGCAACCAAAAAGATTGCACTCTTAATATATAGTCTCCGCAAGAAAACTCCATTTTTTTCGTTACGCTTGCCTTCAAAATGGTCATTTACACAAGTAAAATCACATTTTTCAGGCTTCGCAAGCCTCAAAAATGAAGCTTTCTTATCGGAGACATGACTTTTCTTGCTGGCATTATATATTAACACTTTTATGAGCTGGCTTGTTCTTTCTTATGTTCAATAAGTTTATCAAATTCTTCCTTTGATCCAACAAGCAAATCGCTAAAGCGCCGCTGGCCTGTTCCCGCCGGAATTTTGTGACCGACAATTACATTTTCTTTGAGGCCGGCCAGTTCATCAATTTTGGCTCGAATTGCGGCCTCATTAAGCACCTTGGTTGTTTCCTGGAATGAGGCTGCACTAATGAACGATTTTGTTTGTAGTGCTGCTTTTGTAATACCTTGCAATACCTGACTGGATGTTGCCGGCACAGCATCTCTTACCTCAACAAGTTTCATGTCGCGTCGTTTGAGTATAGAATTCTCTTCGCGCAACTGACGCAAACTAACAATTTGGCCTCCTTTGAGATTTTCAGAATCTCCAGGTTCAACAACTATTTTTCTTCCGTATATCCAGTTGTTTTCCTCCATAAAGGCAACCTTATCTACTTCTTGTTTTTCCAGGAATTTAGTATCTCCCGGATCGACAATAAGTACTTTCCGCATCATTTGTCGTACTATTACTTCAAAATGTTTATCATTGATTTTCACACCCTGCATTCTGTATACCTCCTGAACCTCATTTACGATGTACTCTTGTACTTTAGTCGGCCCCTGAACAGAAAGGATATCATTTGGAGTAATGGCACCATCAGATAATGGAATACCTGCCCTTACATAGTCATTTTCTTGTACCAAAATTTGCTTTGAAAGGGAAACTAAATATTTCTTTGTTTGTCCGGATTTGGATTGTACAATTATTTCCCTGTTTCCGCGTTTTATTTTGCCAAAACTAACCTCTCCGTCAATTTCTGAAACAACGGCCGGGTTAGAAGGGTTTCTGGCTTCAAACAACTCAGTCACTCGTGGCAAACCACCGGTAATATCACCGGATTTCCCTGCTGAACGAGGTATTTTAACAATTACCTGACCAACTTTTACTTTATCACCCTCTTCTACTGCAATATGCGCTCCAACAGGGAGGTTATACATTTTTGTAACTTCTCCATCTTTGTTTAGAACCTTTATTAATGGGTTTTTCGTTTTATCTTTGGTTTCGGTAATAACTTTTTCACGGAAACCGGTCTGCTCATCCATTTCTTCACGGAAAGTAATACCTTCGATAACATTTTTGAATGAAATACTACCTTCTGCCTCAGAAATAATAACTGCATTATAAGGATCCCATTCGCAAACAAGATCGCCCTTTTTCAATTTATCGCCATCCTTAATATACATTTTGGCTCCATAGGGTATGGCGTGTGTGCTCAGGGTTAGTTCTGTATTTTCATCGATTATTCGTAATTCACCTAATCGACCAATTACAATATTGCTCTTCTCGCCGGCATCATCGACGAACTCAACAGTACGTAGTTCGTCTATATGGGCAATACCATTATAACCTGCAACAATACTGGACTCTGCAGCAATGTTCGATGCTGTACCACCAACGTGGAAAGTACGCAGTGTAAGCTGTGTACCAGGTTCTCCGATTGATTGGGCAGCTATTACACCAACTGCTTCACCAATTTGAACTTTATGGCCGCTGGCAAGGTTCCGACCATAACACTTACCACATACTCCGGTTTTGGCCTCACAGGTTAGCACCGAACGAATCTCAACCTGTTCAAGTGGAGATTCCTCAATTTCTTTGGAGATTTCTTCAGTTATAATTTCTCCGGCAGAAACCAATAAGTCACCAGTAAGTGGATGATAAACATCATTAAGTGATGTTCTGCCCAAAATGCGTTCACTAAGGGTTTCTACTACTTCCTGGTTTTTCTTTATGGCTGTAGCCACTAAGCCGCGCAATGTGCCACAATCATCTTCCCGGATCACAACATCCTGGGAAACATCGACAAGCCTCCGGGTAAGATACCCGGCATCTGCTGTTTTTAGAGCGGTATCTGCCAAACCTTTACGTGCACCGTGTGTTGAAATAAAATATTCAAGAACGGACAGTCCTTCTTTAAAGTTAGAAAGAATTGGGTTTTCGATAATTTCTGCCCCAACAGCCCCGGACTTTTGTGGTTTTGCCATTAATCCACGCATACCTGAAAGCTGCCGGATTTGCTCTTTTGATCCACGCGCACCTGAGTCAAGCATCATAAATACTGAATTAAAGCCTTGATTATCTGTACTCAATTGCTTCATCAGTATTTGCGTTAATTTAGCATTTGTATGTGTCCAGATATCAATTACCTGGTTATAGCGTTCATTATTTGTAATGAACCCCATATTATAGTTATTAGCAACTTCGTCGGCCTGAGCATAGCCATCTTTTACAAGTTCAACTTTTTCAGCCGGGATAATTACGTCATCGAGGTTAAAGGACAGACCTCCCTTAAAGGCCATCTTATATCCCATGTCTTTGATATCATCAAGAAAGTTGGCTGTTACTTTTGTACCACCAAGTTTAAATATTTTTCCAATAATGTCACGAAGTGCTTTTTTGGTTAAAAGCTCGTTGATATAGCCGGCTTCTTTTGGTACAACTTCATTAAATAATACTCGCCCGACTGTGGTTTCAACAATTTCAACTTTTTCTTTTCCTTCTTTATCGTATAGGTTAAGTCTTACTTTTATTCGTGCATGTAAAGCTACTTTTTCTTCATTATAAGCTATTTTAACTTCTTCAGGTGAATAAAAAGTCAGACCTTCTCCTTTTACATTTTCCCGTTCCTTGGTAATATAATAAAGACCAAGAACCATATCTTGAGATGGAACGGTAATAGGTGCGCCATTGGCCGGGTTTAAAATATTATGAGAACCCAACATAAGCATTTGTGCTTCTAATATTGCGGCACTTCCAAGTGGCAAGTGAACCGCCATTTGGTCACCGTCAAAGTCGGCATTAAAAGCAGTACAAGCCAATGGATGTAGTTGTATAGCCTTTCCTTCAATAAGTTTTGGCTGAAAAGCCTGAATACCTAACCGGTGAAGTGTTGGTGCACGGTTAAGCATTACCGGATGTCCTTTTAATACGTTTTCCAGAATATCCCAAACTACGGGATCGCGCCTGTCTACTATCTTTTTGGCAGATTTGACAGTTTTTACAATGCCGCGCTCGATTAGTTTACGTATTACAAATGGTTTGTACAACTCTGCTGCCATATTTTTGGGTAAGCCGCATTCGTGCATTTTAAGCTCCGGGCCTACAACGATAACTGAACGTGCAGAGTAATCCACCCTTTTCCCCAGAAGGTTTTGACGGAAACGCCCCTGTTTTCCTTTTAGGCTATCGCTAAGTGATTTCAAAGGCCTGTTTGCATCAGTTTTAACAGCATTTGACTTTCTTGAATTATCAATTAAGGAGTCAACTGATTCCTGAAGCATTCGTTTCTCGTTACGTAAAATAACTTCCGGCGCCTTGATTTCTATCAGGCGCTTCAGTCTGTTATTTCGAATAATAACCCTTCTGTAAAGATCATTAAGATCAGATGTGGCAAACCTTCCGCCATCCAGTGGAACCAGTGGTCTTAATTCTGGGGGAATAACTGGTACAACTTTCAGGATCATCCATTCAGGTTTATTTTTACCTTTGGCAGCCCTGAAAGCCTCAACAACCTGTAGTCTTTTCAATGCCTCGTTTTTACGCTGCTGTGAGGTTTCCTTATTTGCCTTATCACGTAAAGTATAAGAGAGGTTATCCAAATCAAGCTTTGTAAGCAATTCGAAAAGACCTTCAGCTCCCATTTTAGCAATAAATTTCTCCGGATCATCATCTTCCAGATACTGATTTTCTTTAGGCAACGTATCAAGTATATCGAGGTATTCTTCTTCTGTAAGAAAATCGAGGTATTCAATACCATCTTCTCTTTTTATACCAGGATTTACCACAACATAACGCTCGTAATAGATAATTGAATCGAGCTTTTTTGTTGGTAAACCCAGAAGATATCCGATTTTGTTGGGTAACGACCTAAAGTACCAGATGTGTGCAACCGGAACAACCAGGTTAATATGTCCCATGCGTTCCCGGCGTACTTTTTTCTCTGTAACTTCGACTCCACAACGGTCACAAACAATTCCTTTATAACGGATACGTTTGTATTTACCACAGTGGCACTCGTAATCTTTTACTGGTCCGAATATCCTCTCGCAAAATAAACCATCTCTTTCTGGTTTATAAGTACGATAATTTATTGTTTCGGGCTTTTGTACTTCGCCATAAGACCTTTCAAGTATCTCTTCTGGAGATGCCAGGCTTATGGTTACTTTTGTAAAGTCACTCTTTACTTTATTATCCCTTCTGAATGCCATATTTGACGAATTAGATTATGTTCTTATCAAAAAGTGCAAAAATGCACTGCAAATTAATCGAGGCTAATGCTCAATCCAAGACCTCGCAACTCATGTAATAAAACATTAAATGACTCTGGAACTCCTGGTTCTGGTAAGGACTCTCCTTTAACAATGTATTCATAAGCTTTGGCGCGCCCTTGTACATCATCGGATTTCAATGTCAGAATTTCCTGCAAAATACTCGATGCACCAAATGCCTCAAGCGCCCATACCTCCATTTCACCAAAACGCTGACCACCAAATTGTGCTTTACCACCAAGCGGTTGCTGTGTAATGAGAGAATAAGGACCAATTGAGCGTGCGTGCATTTTATCATCTACCATGTGGCCAAGTTTGAGCATATATATTACCCCAACTGTTGCCAATTGGTGAAATGGCTCTCCGGTTTCGCCATCAATCAATTGTGTTTTACCATAACGAGGAACTTTTGCCTCATCAGTATATTTGGAAATTTCGTCCAGCGTTGCACCATCAAAAATAGGGGTTGAAAACTTCAATCCTAATCGTTGTCCGGCCCAACCCAATACTGTTTCATAAATCTGGCCCAGGTTCATACGAGAGGGTACCCCCAACGGATTTAGAACAATATCTACAGGTGTTCCATCTTCCAGAAAAGGCATATCTTCCTGACGAACTACTTTGGCGACAATACCTTTGTTTCCGTGTCGACCGGCCATTTTGTCTCCAACTTTTATTTTCCGTTTTTGGGCTATATAAACCTTGGCCAATTGTATAATACCATTTGGCAGTTCATCTCCGATTGTTATATTAAATTTCTTACGTTTAAACTCACCATCAATTTCCATATACTTAATATTGTAATTGTGGATGAGTTTCTCTATAAGTTCATTTTTCTTCTTGTCTGTTGTCCATTTTGAAGGATTGACCTGAAGGTAATCTATATCGTTAATAACTTTTTGAGAGAACTTGGTTCCCTTAGATAAAACGTCATTATTGAAATAATCTTTAACGCCTTGCGATGTCTTTCCATTAACAAGAATGAACAGTTTATCAATCAGTTTATCCCGTAATTCATTGACCTTAGCTTCCATTTCCTTATCGAGCTTTTCGATAAGGATTTTTTCAGCAGACTTTACTTTACGGTCTTTTACTGTTCGGGAAAAGAGTTTTTTATCAATTACAACACCGTAATCTGAAGGACCCGCTTTTAGGGAAGCATCTTTTACGTCACCCGCTTTATCCCCAAAGATTGCTCTCAGCAGTTTTTCTTCTGGTGATGGGTCAGATTCTCCTTTTGGCGTAATTTTACCAATTAATATATCGCCAGGTTTAATATGTGCTCCAATTCTGATCAATCCATTCTCATCAAGGTCTTTTGTTGCTTCTTCGCTCACATTTGGAATATCAGCGGTAAGCTCCTCCATTCCACGTTTAGTGTCGCGAACTTCAAGGATGTGCTCGTTAATATGAATTGATGTAAATACATCTTCGGTTACTACTCTGTCGCTTACAACAATTGCATCTTCAAAATTATAGCCTTTCCAGGGCATAAATGCAACTTTGAGATTTCGGCCAAGAGCAAGGTCTCCTTGTTGCGTTCCATAGCCTTCAGTTAATACATCGCCTTTTTTAATTTTTTGGCCTTTATGTACTATAGGCCTAATATTCAAGGATGTATTTTGATTTGTTTTGTGGAATTTATCTAATTTATACCGAACAATATCGTCATGGAAACTAACAAATCGTTCATCTTCGCTTCTTGTGTAACGAATAACGAGCTCCTCTGAATCAACGAAGTCGACAATGCCATCAGCTTCTGCAACCAATACGTTTCTTGAATCAAGCGCTGTTTTTCTTTCGATTCCTGTACCCACGATTGGGGATTCGGGTGAAAGTAGTGGTACAGCCTGACGCATCATATTCGATCCCATTAATGCCCGGTTGGCATCGTCATGCTCAAGGAAAGGAATCAAAGATGCTGCAATAGAGGCTATTTGATTAGGAGCAACGTCCATTAGATGAACTTCTTCGGGAGCGGTTACCGGATAATCGGCTTCCAGACGGGATTTTACTCTATCATTAATGAACTTTCCATCTTCACCCAAAGGTGCATTCGCTTGTGCAATTATTTGTTGTTCCTCTTCTTCTGCGCTAAGGTATAAAACGCCATTATCGCTTAAATCAACCTGCCCTGCCTGCACTTTTCTATATGGCGTTTCAATAAACCCTAATTCATTAACTTTTGCAAATACACACATTGAAGAAATAAGACCGATATTAGGTCCTTCGGGTGTTTCAATCGGACATAATCGTCCGTAGTGTGTATAGTGCACATCTCGCACTTCGAAACCGGCTCTTTCTCTGGATAAACCACCAGGCCCCAACGCAGACATCCTTCTTTTGTGAGTCATCTCCGCTAATGGATTCGTTTGATCCATGAACTGAGACAGAGCGTTCGTTCCAAAGAATGAATTAATTACAGATGATAATGTTTTTGAATTGATAAGATCAACCGGTGTAAAAACCTCGTTATCGCGAACATTCATTCGCTCACGAATGGTTCTTGCCATTCTGGCCAAGCCAACACCAAATTGATTATAAAGTTGTTCGCCTACTGTACGAACACGCCTGTTACTTAAATGATCGATATCGTCAACATCTGCTTTTGAGTTGATGAGCTCGATGAGATATTTAATTATGAGAATAATATCTTCTTCAGTAAGAATTCGGGTTTCCATGTCGGTATTTGCACCAAGCTTTTTATTTAGTCGGTACCGACCTACATCACCAAGATCATACCGCTTGTCTGAGAAGAAAAGTTTATCGATAACATCTCTCGCAGTAGCTTCATCTGGTGGTTCGGAGTTTCTCAGTTGACGGTAAATGTGCATTACCGCTTCTTTTTCTGAGTTACATGGATCTTTTTGAAGTGTATTATAAATAATGGCATAATCGCTCAGGTTGGCATCTTCTTTATGCAGAAGTATTGTTTTTGCTCCTGAGTCTATTATTTCTTCAATATGTTCATTTTCGAGTATGGTTTCACGGTCGATAATGACTTCATTTCGTTCGATTGATACTACTTCTCCAGTATCTTCATCAACAAAATCTTCAATCCAGCTTTTGAGGACGCGGGCTGCGAGTTTGCGACCAACAGCTTTTTTGAGTCCGGTTTTGGTAACCTTTATTTCGTCTGCAAGATTAAAAATTTCTAAAATATCTTTATCGCTTTCAAAACCGATGCTACGCAATAATGTTGTAACAGGGAGTTTTTTCTTCCTGTCAATATATGCATACATTACATTATTAATATCTGTAGCAAATTCAATCCAGGAACCTTTGAAAGGAATAATTCTGGCCGAATAAAGTTTAGTCCCATTCGCATGGAGGCTTTGCCCAAAGAAAACACCGGGCGAACGGTGTAACTGGCTAACTATTATACGCTCAGCGCCATTAATTATAAATGTTCCTTTAGGGCTCATATAGGGCACTGTTCCGAGATAAACATCTTGTACAACTGTATCAAAATCTTCATGCTCCGGATCAGTACAATATAGCTTGAGCTTTGCTTTTAATGGAACACTATAGGTAAGCCCTCGTTCGATGCATTCATTAATGGTATACCTTGGTGGGTCTACCTGATAATCGATAAATTCGAGAACAAAATTGTTCCTGGTATCCGTAATAGGAAAATTTTCTTCAAAAACCCTACGTAAGCCTTCACTTTTTCTATGAGCCGGGGTTGAATTGAGTTGGAAGAACTCATAGAATGATTTTAATTGAATTTCCAGAAAATCCGGATATTCCAATTGATTTTTTATTGAGGCAAACGAAATCCGTCCGTTTATTGTTTCTATTGAAGCCATACTCAAAGTTAAGGTAAATTAAACTGAATAAAAATAACACGAAAAAGGCCTAGAGTTCTCTTTGAGAACTCTAAACCTCATAAATTCAGTTATTTAGGAGTAAATTATTTAATTTCAACTTCTGCTCCAGCTTCTTCTAGTTTAGTTTTCAAACCGTCAGCTTCATCTTTAGATACTCCTTCTTTAATCGCTTTTGGCGCACCATCAACTACGGCTTTAGCTTCTTTGAGCCCAAGACCTGTTAGTTCTTTTACAAGTTTTACAACTTGCAGTTTTGCACCACCGGCTGCTTTAAGAATCACATCGAATTCAGTTTGTTCCTCGGCTTCTTCTTCGCCGCCACCTGCTGGTCCAGCAACAACTGCAGCAGCTGCTGCGGGCTCGATTCCGTGCTCTTCTTTAAGGATGTCAGCCAATTCGTTTACCTCTTTTACAGTTAAGTTTACCAACTCGTCTGCAAGTTTTTTCAAATCTGCCATTTTCCTACAATTTTAATTTATTGTTGTTCAATTCGTTAATTACTATTTGTTTGAAAGTGTTTCTAAAACACCATGAATTTTGCCACCTCCGGATTGCAATGCTGAAATAACATTCTTCGCAGGGGATTGCAACAGAGAAACGATGTCACCAATAAGTTCATCTTTAGACTTGATATTGGCAAGTGTTTCAAGTTGATCTTCTCCTTTATAGACTGATTCTTCAACATACGCACCTTTAAGGGTGGGCTTTTTATGCTTTTTCCGGAAGTCTTTCATAAGTTTTCCGGGGGCATTACCTACGTTTGTAAACATCACCGAGGTATTGCCTTTAAGTAAATCATAGATTTCGCTATAATCCTGCTCAGCCTTCTCCATAGCTTTTTGTAGAAGTGTATTTTTGGCAATTACCAAGAACACTTCTTTTTTAAAGCACGCACGGCGAAGGTCTGATGTTTCCGCAGCATCCAAACCCTGAGTATTTGTCAAATAAAAATGACTATACTCGTTAAGTTTTTCAGTTAGCGATTCGATGATTTTTGCTTTATCTTCACGCTTCATTGCTCTGATTCTTTAATTCGTTAAACATCAAATGACCGTGCATCTAAAGGTATACCTTTGCTCATTGTACTAGACATAAAAGCACTTTTCATATAGGTACCTTTGGCTGCAGCTGGGCGAAGTTTAATAATTGTATTCACAAATTCCTTCGCGTTATCTGCGATTTGCTCGGGACTGAATGATACTTTTCCGATTGAAGTGTGGATGATTCCGTATTTGTCAACCTTAAAATCAATTTTTCCTTGTTTGATTTCTTTAATTGCTGCTCCGATATCCATCGTTACAGTACCACTTTTGGGGTTAGGCATTAGACCTCTGGGGCCTAAAACACGGCCTAATGGGCCAACTTTACCCATTACTGGTGGCATTGTAATTACTACATCAAAATCCATCCATCCACCTTTGATCTTCTCAACGAAATCGTCCAGTCCTACATAATCAGCACCGGCATCTTTAGCTTCCTGCTCTTTATCTGGTGTAACCAAAGCCATAACACGAACTTCTTTACCTGTGCCATGAGGCAGGGTAACAACTCCGCGAACCATTTGGTTAGCTTTTCTGGGGTCAACACCGAGACGAATATCCAAATCGACTGAAGCATCAAACTTAGTATTAGTAATTTCTTTTACCAAGTTAGCAGCTTCGGCGATTGTATATTTTTTGCCAGCTTCGATCTTTTCCTGTGCGATTTTCTGTTTCTTTGTCAGTTTAGCCATTGCTAATAAGATCTTTGTTTGGTTTAAAATGGGGCATCACCTTTTGTAGTAATACCCATGCTTCTGGCGGTGCCTGCAACCATTCTCATTGCGGACTCAATGGTAAAACAATTAAGGTCGGTCATTTTTTCTTCTGCAATTGCTTTTACCTGTTCCCAGGTAACAGAGGCTACTTTTTGGCGGTTCGATTCAGGTGAACCACTTTTTATTTTCGCAGCTTCTTTAAGCATTACTGGTACCGGTGGTTGTTTTACGATAAAATCGAATGATTTATCACCGTATACAGTAATAATTACAGGCAAGACTTTTCCGGCTTTGTTTTGGGTTCTGGCATTAAACTGCTTACAGAACTCCATAATGTTTACGCCTTTAGCACCAAGAGCAGGGCCAACAGGTGGCGATGGGTTTGCCGCCCCACCTTTAATCTGCAATTTAATAATTCCTGCAACTTCTTTTGCCATAATTTAATAATTCAAAAATTTTACTCTTTTTCGACTTGCAAAAAACCTAATTCTAAGGGAGTTCTGCGACCGAAAATTTTCACAATCACTTTTAATTTTTTCTTTTCTTCATTGATGTTTTCAATCACACCAGAAAAGCCATTAAAAGGACCGTCAATCACTTTCACAGTTTCACCAACAATATAGGGAACGTTGATTTCTTCTTCTTTTTCAGAAATTTCATCAACTTTTCCTAAGATACGATTCATTTCATGTGGTCTTAGTGGTACTGGTTGGCCATCTTTCGAACCCAAAAAACCAATTACATTTGTCATGTTTTTGATTATGTGAGGTACTTCACCAACTAAAATCGCCTCGATAAGGACGTAACCAGGAAAATAAGAACGCTCTTTAGAGATTTTTTTTCCATTTCGAATTTGATAAACTTTTTCGGTAGGAATAAGTACCTGAAAGACATAGTCCTTCAAGGTTGAACTTCGCATCTCACTCTCTAATAGTTCTTTAACTTTTTTTTCCTTTCCACTTACCGCGCGAACTACATACCACTTTTTTTCCATTAGAACCTAATTTTCGCCAATCGCTTAGTAAAACATGCTGTAAATAATCTTCATCACATTTGTGAATGAAGTGTCCATCAAATAAATGATGAGCGCTATAATTAAGGAAGCAACCATTACAACTA
>CAYPSX010000039.1:0-23244 GCA_964413185.1 uncultured Bacteroidales bacterium | reverse complement strand
TCCACAATATCCATAATTAAGGGAAACTGCCATACTACCAACGAGCTGAAGAGAATCAGCAAAATCACCAGGTCTGTAAGACGCTCAACCAGCGCTGTTCCAAAAAGCTTGGCAAACGGAACTTTCTCATAGCGATTCACAACGCCCAAACGTGCTATTTCTCCGCCACGCGGAATAATTTGGTTTGTAAAAGCCAATATAATCACCGACAAAAACAGATTCGATTTGCGTGGATTATACTTCATTGGCTTAAAGAGCATAGCCCATCGTATTGCTCTTACTAACTGACTCAACATATTAAAAACCACAGATAAGCCTACCCAGTACCAGTTAATCCGGTTGAGCTCACTACTGAGCATTCCCAAATCGGTACCTTTAAAAACCCACCACATGAGTCCGACGCCAACAAGGAAAAATACAACAGCGCGGATTATTCTTTTTTTATCCATTATTTCCCAGGAGTGCTTGTATTTTATCGTTCAACTCTTTCTGCAATTGTTTAACAGAATCTTTAATGCTATCTCCCTGTTCTTCAAATGAATTACCAATGCGCTTTGTAATGAGATCGTAATTATTGAGCAGGGTAACAGCAATTTCTTTTCCTTCACTAATAAATTCAGAAGTTGCCTTGGTGGCCGAAGTTTTATCGTACTTTGTAGGATGCGTTAATCCATCCAGCAAAGTATATTTTACGACCTTGCCATGTGCCTGAAAGTACAGATTCATGTACGTTTCAACTCCAAAACGGATGTCGCGCATATTGTCGAGTATGGGAAGCAAATCTTTTTTATACACGGTGCGTTCTCCGGTAAGGCTTTTAAACGGATTAACCTTGTAGTTGATAAGTGTTTCTGAAGGTGAGCCCAGCACCATATCAGCCTCGCCTTTGAGTGGCTCAAGCAATTGTTCAAAATGCTCGGGTTTTATTCCGGATACATCTGCATCGAAAAACATAATGATGTCTTTGGTGGCTTTTTCTACCCCAAGCACCATTGCATTGCTTTTTCCCTGATTTTCATCAAGCCTGATGTAACGAAAATCAATTTCTTTGTTCAATGCTTCCAGAATTTTCTGTGTATCATCTTCCGAACCATCGTCTACGACAATAATCTCGCTTTCAGGATTATACTCCCTGCATTTGCTCACCACATTCTTAATGGTCGGTTCTTCATTGTAGGCACAAATAATAATGCTTGTTTTCGCTTTCATAGTACTAAATTTTTTGGGATTATTTATATTCTGAAAAAGTAACCCTGCGGAAAATTGTATTCCCTATGGGCACAAGTTCGTATTTTTTGGGTTCGTTCTTTTTGTTTTGCAATGTTGCTTTTATCTTAACAACAGGTCTATTCCACTCCCAAGGTTCTGTAATATTTTGTTTGTCAGATGGAATAAACTCTAATTTTTCTTTTGTATTCAGTTTCAGCTTCCAGTTTGATTTATCTACAGCTTTAACTTTATATCGATAAAACTTGCTTTTTCTATACTCCTTTACCTCTTTAATTTTATGCTCAAAAGGCAAAGCATAAACCAACGGGCCTCGCTGAATATACACACCCTTGTCTTTTACTGTTTTTGATGCCGGTTGTTCAATTTCACGTATTTTGAAATTAAACTTCACTTTTACCTCATCACCTTTTATCCACTTGTGGGTTATGATGAGTCTGTCGCGCATCTCCTCAATTTTGGCATTGTCGGGTAATTGCCATTCAATATCCTGACAATTGAATGGTTTTCGCAAAACTAAGGAAAAGGTTTTGGGTTGTTGCGGATTTACCTCAAAAGTTATTTGATCTTCAAAAGGGTAATTGGTTTGCTCCTTAATTTCAACATCGGTATTATTGATTTGTGTATTCAAAACTGACGGGCCATACAGCATGGCCAGAATTTGATTTTCTTCGGGATTTTTCATCCACATACCTTCGGCAAAATAAGGCATGAGTCGCCCGGCATTAAGCGCACAGCAGGCAGCAGCAAAGTGTGCTGCATCGTAGCTTTCGCGCTTGGCAATTTCACGATGTTTAATTTTAATCCGATTATCTTTTGTAAGATAAGAAACCGCTTTAAGTATCGGGAAACGTGCTCCCTGCCCCGCATTGAACGTCATTTTTTCGATACGGTCGGCCAATTGAATATCGCCGGTAAACGAAATCATTTTATTGAGCGGACTCACCAATTCGGTTATGCCGCAATACTCGTAACGTTCATCGGCGGTCCCTTTCCGGCCTTTTATCCACTCATCACAACGCATGGCTCCGCTTGGTGTCAGGTGCTTCTGCAATTTTTCGAGCGCATTATTTGCAGCAGAATCGTACCGCTTATCGTCTGTTAACGTGGCAATAAACTCAGGAATAAAAAAACCTTCGGCAATGTGCGCTCCGTGCTTATCGAACAGTTCCTTTTCATTAAGTAATTTGTGTGTTTTAAGGTCATCATCGCGTACATTTCCGGCGTTAAAATCTTTATAAAGCTTTACTGCAAACTCCAGATATTCTTTGTCACCGGTTATACGGTACAACCATTCAAGATTTTCGAAAAAACCAACACCGTGGCTCACTCCTCCTCCACGGGAATTTACTTCAAAATAATTTTCATCATTATATTTCTCCATGATGAGCCTGGCTGCCTTTTCTGATGCTTCCAGGAATTTTTTATCACCTGAAAATTCGTAATAGGCCAGCGTAGCCATCAACATGCGACTGGTGGCCCAAAGTTCGCCATTGCCTTTAAGGTGGTTAAATCTACAACCCACACCGGCACAATCAGCATAAATACCAATATACCCGGTTTCATCAATATGCTCCAATAATTCTTCCATCCAGACTTTGGCTTCCTGCATATATTTTTCGTTTTGGGAAAGGAAAGCCATTCGAACTTTGGCATCTTGCCAATATCCTTCGTGCTCACCACTCCACCACTCTTTTCGCAGGGAATATTTGCGCTTGCTTATGCGGTTTTGATTAAAAAAAACATCGTAATTTACGGTATGATGCACATCATCATAATGTCCGATATAACCTTCGGTAAGGTCTTTTGACAATTGGTGTTTTATCCATCCTTCGGGTTGTATTTCACCCGCCCGAAGAATTCGATACTTGTACAATTTATCCATTTCACTCCCTTCTTTTTGACTTTTTACAATATGGCTAAAACTTAACAAGCCAATAACAAGTAAAAGATGTACTTTTATCATAAATCCTCCGTTTCTGCATCATCATTGATAATACAGTTTATAAGTTCAACCAAAAATCAAGGTGTATTGTTGAATTTTTTTTTTCGCTCATTTATGAGTTTTCAACTTTGCAAAACTCATTCTCATAAAAAATGCGATAAAAAAAAGGTGCTGTTTCCAACACCTTTTATAAAATTTGTCATGGTAATTTTCTAAAAAGATAATCTTATTCCAATGTTCACACCCATACTCCCCATGGGTACAGCAAACTTAGATCTTTCTCGAGGTTCATTTTCATTAACATCATCTTCACTGTCATAATTATATGGATCGACATATACAAATTCCTTTTCATTCGTATCCATATCAATTAATTGATCCTCTCCTTCAACAGTATATTCTACAAGCTCTCCTTTTGTAGGCGAATATGACATATTTATTAATCGGAATTCAGCAAAAAGGGATAAAGGATCAGCTAAATGCATATCGACACCAACTTTTGCCTGGTAGCCCAAAGCAACACCACCACCATATTCATATTTATACTCCTCAACTTCAATATCCGTACCTGTGTAATCTTCATCATAAATATCTTGATTGAATTTTCCAATTCCAATTACTGCTCCAAAAACAGCATAGGGCTCAATACTTGATATTTTTGTACTTATTCGCAGGCCGGGAGTAATTCTCAACATTGAACCATAAGCTTCACTCTCCCATTTCGTTGTGTAGGAATCACCGAAAGCAGGATCATATCTATAAATATCGGTTTCAACGTTCTTGCCGCCAACCTGGCCTAATAAATACGAAATGCCCATCTCTATTCCCAGGTTGTTACTGAACATAAACCCTGCTGCCAAATCAACACTTAATCCTTTTCCTAACGAATAACCCTGCTCAGTATCAACAGTATAACTATAACCATCACTTGTACTGAGGTCATTAGAATTACTAATAAGAGTTCCCCCAGCACCAAAACTATAACCGGGATTAAAAGAAAAGTAAAACTTACTTGAATTAGCACCAACCTCCTGCGCAAAAGACTGATGACCAATCAATACACTTACTAAAAGAACACATGCCGCAATTTTCACAATCAATTTTTTCATAATATAAGTAATTTAATTTTTTCTTACTCGTTTGGCTTTTCAGAATACGCCCCGTTTGACTGGTTGCCGGACTCCAGTTTTATTGAACAAATCGTATTATTCTCGTTTGTAATAATACGAAAAGCAACAATATACAGTAAAAGTATTAAAAGATGCTAGAATAGCAAAACATCAAACACTTACAAACAGCAATTAACTTATTGATAACAATTAAAAGAAGAAAACGGCCAGCAGGAGCGGATTTTAATGAACTACTCTTTTAACAGAAACGTAACCGGGATATGCAACCGCTTTCTCCATGATTTCTCGGAATGATCGTGTCCTTCAAATTTTACGGTTTTCCAATTGGTTGTGTCATAACCGCGGGCTTCCATCACGCTGTCAACTTTTTGCTGGAAGGGTTCGTACATGGCATCAAGAGTTTCTGTTCCATAATCGAAATAAAACTTATGGGTTTGCGGGTCGGGGAGGTTTTCGAACATGTATTGCCGAAATGCTCCGGGAATTGGGTTGTTTTCAATCGAAAATGTGCCGGGCCAGTGGGTCGACAAGCATGCAGCGCCCCCAAAAACATCGGGATACTCGCAAACGGCATACATGGAAATAAGGCCGCCCATGCTGGAGCCCGCCACAAACGTGTTTTTGCGGTCTTTTAATGTAGAATAAGCACTATCTATATGAGGTTTTAGTTTTTTAACAATAAACTTGAGATAGTTGTCTGATTGAATACCGGTTGAAAAAAGCGATGATTCGTTGTTCCTCTTTGCTTGGTTAATGAGCGAATCCTGCGCCTCGGGGCTCAGGTTTCCGAAAGGTTTTTGGGGAAAATACTCCGAGTGCCGATTTTCAGTATTCCAGATTCCAACCACAATGCACGACCGTATTATTTCCTCCGCGATCAATTTTCCAAGCACCTCATCAACACCCCACTCCTGCTTATTCCAGGTGGTAGTAGAATCGAACAGCATTTGGCCATCGTGCATGTAGAGTACGGGGTACTTTTCATTTTCAGTATAGGAATCCGGCAGCCAAACATCTACGTTCCGGGGTGAGATGTATTTTGAATCAAAATTCCCTATTCGTTCTGCTTTTCCGTAGGATACGTTTAGCATAGATTGATTGTTGGTATTACTGTTACATCCGTTTAAAAGAAACAATGCAATTCCGGCAATAATGAGTTTGTTCATCTTTTTTTCACCAAATTAATACAAAAAAGTTAAATCGCGGTATAATCAATTAACGTACTTTTCAATTTCATGCTCAATTTGATCTATATTAAATGGTTTCTGCAAAAACTTCATAATCAACCCAATACGCAAGGCATCCTTTAACTCATCGGTTATTTCAAAACCGGTTAATATAAGAAAATTTTTGTCCGGATATTTAGCTTTCGCCTCCTTAATAAACTCTATACCATTCATTTCGGGCATTTTCATATCACTAATAACTACGGAAGTATCCTGATGATCGTCTAAAACACTCAACCCGGAATAACCACTTTCGGCTAAAAGCACATCGTATTTTTCGCCAAAATTTATTTCAAATAGTTGAAGGTTGATGGGTTCATCATCTACATAAAGAATTTTCGGTTTTTCGCTCATATACATTGAATATATAATAATGACATAAAAAATGTATAAATGTTTAGACAAGGAAATTATTACAAATTTGAAGACTGAAATTTATTCACAAACTCTCAATTCCGCCCTCATACACCTTAAAAATACGAAAATCTGTTGATATTTCTTCCAAAACATGGTCGATACGTACTTTATTGGCATCGGTGATAAAAATTTGGCCGAAACTATCTCCGGCTACCAGTGAAATTATGCGCTCAACGCGGGTGGAGTCGAGCTTATCAAACACATCGTCGAGCAGCAACAGTGGCTTCTTTCCCATTGTTTGCTTCATAAGGTTGAACTGGGCAAATTTCAAGGATACCAAAAACGTTTTCTGCTGTCCCTGTGAGGCTGTTTTGCGCAAATTACGGTCTCCGATTAAAAACACGAGATCGTCGCGATGAATGCCTTTTGTGGTGCGTTGTGCAGCACGGTCGGCATAACGCGACTCCAGCAGGTAATCGCGCAACGACTTCTCATGCAAATCGGAGCGGTAAACCAGCGACACTTTTTCTTTATCGCCGGAAATAAACGTGTAATACTCCTGAAATAATGGTATAAGATTTTCCAGAAGCTTTTTGCGCCTGTCATAAATCACATCAGCATTCTTGCAAAGCGACTCGTCCCATATTTCTAATTGCGCTTCATCAAACATTCCTGAGCCGGCAAAATTCTTCAGCAACCGGTTTCGCTGGTCAAGTGCCTTGTTATAATCCATAACACACTGTAAATACTGGCGATCGTGTTGCGAAATTAAGGCATTTATAAACCTTCGGCGCTCTTCACTGCCTGCATAAACAAGCTGGGTATCACTGGGCGTGCTTAGCACAACAGGTATCAACCCGATATGGTCGGCCAGCCGCTGATAATCTTTTTTATTCCGGCTAAACTTTTTTTTCTTCCCATCCTGCACACTGCAATGTATTCTTTCATCTTCATCTTTAATGCTAAACTCGCCGTTAATCATAAAAAAAACTTCCCCGAGTTTAATATTTTGTTGGTCAGGGATATTGAAACAACTTTTACATACCGATAAATAATATACAGCTTCGAGCAAATTGGTTTTCCCCATGCCATTATCACCAATAAAACAGTTTATTGCGGGCGACAATTCTATATTTGCCCCGGCGTAATTTTTAAAATTGACCAATTCGAGATTCTTCAGATACATAACGGCAAAAATACACAATGACGAAAAAAATTGGCGAAAAAATGAGAAAACTTTCCAACAATTCAATAAGAGGCTGTAAATTTATTTGTTGATGAAATTATTTCGTTTAATTTTGCGCAGAATTAATTGAAAAAATCTGTAACGAAGATGTCAAAAAAGAAGGAAAATAAGAATCAGGCGCAGGAATCAACACTCGAAAATGTTGAACAGGCATTAAGCCGTACTGAGTATTTCATTGAGAAAAACCAAAAAATAATTACCACAATTGCTGTTGTTGCAGCCGTTTTAGTTCTGGGTTACCTGGGATATAAAAAATACATTATGCAACCTATGGTAAAAGAAGCCCAGGAAATGATTTTCCCGGCTCAGCAATACTTTGAAAGAGATTCTTTCAACCTTGCATTGAATGGTGATGGCAATAATTACGGGTTCATTGATATTATTGACGAGTATGGAGCTACTCCATCTGGAAACCTGGCAGAGTATTACGCCGGTATTTGCTACCTCCGACTTGGAAAAAACGAGGAAGCCATCGACTATCTGAACGATTACAGTGCCGATGATGTAATGACAAGCGTTACAGCAACAGGTGCTATGGGAGATGCTTACGTGCAGTTGGGAGAAAACTCAAAAGGGGCTGATTACTATATTAAAGCAGCCAACTTGTATGTAAATAAATTTACAACGCCCATTTACCTGATGAAAGCCGCACAGGTTTACTACTCCGAAGGGAACTACGACAAAGCACTTGAGCTGTATAAACGTATTGAAAAGGAGTTCCCCGACAGCCGCGAATATCGCGAAGTTGAAAAATACATTGCCCGCACTGAAGCAAAAATGAAATAAAACACACAAAAAAATAAAAAAGAGGTATTGAGTATTCAATGCCTCTTTTTTTTTTGATCTGTAAATACATCATGCGGGTTGATGAAAAATCCTTACATTTGGCGCAAAAAATAATACCACTATGGCGACATCATTAAAAAACCTATCAGACACGGCAATACAACCCATACCCGATGCAACAGGTCTTAAATTCGGTATTTTAATAGCCGAATGGAACCCCGAAGTAACGGAAAGCATGGGAAAAGCTGCAAAAGAAACGTTGATTAAACACGGTGTAAAAGAGGAAGACATTCTATACAAATACGTGCCTGGCAGTTATGAACTTTCACTGGGCGCCCAGTTTCTGGCAGAACACACAAATGTAGACGGTATTATTTGTCTTGGATGCGTTATTCAGGGCGAAACGAAACATTTCGACTACGTGTGTAAAGCTGTTACAGAAGGTACCAACGAGGTTAGCCTCAAATACAATATTCCCGTGGGTTTTGGCGTGCTCACCACCAACAACCAGCAACAAGCCCTCGACCGTGCCGGAGGGAAACACGGAAACAAAGGAGACGAAGCAGCAGAAGCGGTAATAAAAATGGCAATCATGAAAAATGAATTCTTATCGGAGTAATGATTAAACACGTTGTAATATGGCGCCTGCATGAGGAGGCTGAAGGTCGATCTAAAGCAGAAAATACCCGGATTTTCCTGGAAAAATTGGCAAAACTACCGGAGCAAATTCCGCAAATACAGGACTTTAGTTTTGGCGCCAACGCTATCTCCCAAAAAGAAGAGGCCGATGTGGTATTAATCGCACAATTTGAAAATCAGGCGGCATTGGACATATATCGAAAACACCCGGCACACCAGAAATTTATCGAACAAATTAAAAACCTGCGATTCGAGAGAAGAGTGGTTGATGTAGAATATTAATTGTTCCTCAGGATAATAGTAAAAGCCGACTTTAGCCGGTTTTTTTTTCGCAACAACACTATAACGAAACAATTGCCTGGCCATGAATATGTGGCTGGTTACAACTCCAAAGAAACACAAAAAAAGGGCGTTGCCGCCCTTTTTTTATTCATGTTCCGGGGGAATCTTATCTCAAAATATCTTTTTCAATTCCCATACGAATTTTAGTATGGTCAATATCGTAATCCATCACCATATCGCCTGTTTTAAAGAGCTTTACAGCATTCAAATCGTACCAGATTATGCTTTTACCGATGCTTACGCCATTCAGTACATCAATTTGGCTGTTGCCGGAATTATAAGCTGAAACTTTAAAACTTGCGTTATTATTTACTTTCAATGTTTTAAAAGAAACTTCTCCTTGATTATCGGTTTTTATCGTTACAATTCCCTCGGAATTTTTGATAAACTGGATACGTCCGATACTTTGATAAATGTGGGGCGAGCGTTTTTTAAACGCCGGATTATATTTATCAAGTGTTTTTTGTGCTTCTGAACCAGGCAGGGCAATACTACTTCCGTTCAGCAGCTTAATTACAGCAAAGAGCCCGGCAATAGCAGGATTGTAATTTTTTTCGAGTAATTTACTATTTTCCTCAATCAGCAATTCAGGGGCTGAAAAAGATGCACCTGCATCATAAGAAGCTGTTTGAACGCTTAATCCGGGCACTTCATAAGGAGCACCACTTACCATAATATTGCCGTTTTCATTTACAGCTATGCCAAAGTTATCGAAAGATTCAGCTTCCCGGAATATTTGATTGCCAATTTGGTCTCCATCCCAATCGAACTCACTGGTAAACATATATCCTGCTTTCAGTCCGATTTTTTCCAGGCCAACCTGATCGGCCCAAACCAAATCGCCATTTGGTTTTAAGCGAGCCAATAACACATCGGGCATTTCTTCTGCTTTCAGGTATTTGTACCCAAAGCTGAAGCTTTTATCAAATGATCCCATTACAATAATATCGCCATTGGGCGTCTGTGTAACTCCATAACCTACTTCAGTACCTTCGCCACCGAAACTTTTTGCCCAGTGTATATTCATATCCTTGTCGATCTTGAGAACGAACATATCGCGGCTTTCTCCTTTTGATTTCAAATTAAAACGACCAAACTTCAATTCTCCTTTAAAGTAGCCGGTAAGGTAGATATTGCCCTCATCGTCGGTTAAGATATCGCCATTGTTATTTCCGCGATAACCGCCCCTGTCCATCACAATACTCCAAATATCGCGTTCGTTATATGCTTCGTTGTGCTTGTTGCGTAGCTGGAATATCTCAGCAGGTTTGCCGGCATATTGTGGCATGGTCATTCCAACAGGTGCATTCACATAAGTTGGATCACAAATGGTATATTTTTCACCTTCGAAATTAATGTGCTGCCCATCAACATCCTTTTTAAATTTGACCGCTGTGGCCATGTGACCGGAGTACCCTACTCCCACTACATCAAGCTGCATTAATTCCTTCACAAGGTACGCAAAAAGTACCGAGCGGTCTTCACAATCGGAATATGGGTAATTGAACAGTTCATCAGCGAAGAAGAACTTTTCTTTGCCAAACTGTTCCTGGTCTGTTTTATATTCAAATGCAGTTTGTACGAACCTCAACAAAATGGCTGCGGCTTCTTTTTCTGATTTCCCTTTAATAATGGGTTGAAGCCCTTCCTTAAGCGATTGCTTGGTATTGGCCGATACAGTGGCGTCAAAGTATACAATTGCATCTGAAAGTGGAAAGTCCTGATAATAATTGATCGTGTTTTTATCAAATTTCACATCAAACTCATAGGAATCGCCGATATAGGTAAAGCTCATTTTTCTGGTCTGCTCTTTGGTTTCGGTGTTCAACGGGCGATCAATATTCAAGTCAAAAATCTTTGTTGCTTCCGGGAAATCTTTATCATAGGTCAACACATTGGCCTGATCACCATTAATTAGGTAATATTTCATACCATCGAAAGTGAAGAACGGCACTTCATAAATATTGTTTGCTGTTGGAAGTAAAAGATACAGGTTATCTCCTTTATAAGCGATTCTTGCCTTGTAATTGGCTTTAATTAGGAAGAACCACTGCATAAAAACAGCCGCAGCATCGTCGCCGGTAATTTCTTCACTTACTTTTTTCACCAACAAATAGAAGCCCCAATCATTGAGGTTCATCATATTGCTTGTGGTCATCAATTGTTCGAGCAAATGATTGTAGTTAGTTTTTGACATTTCACCATACTTCTCTGAAATTACCTGCTCAGAGATATTATCGGGAAAATCATTCAAAAAACTGCGATCGTAGTCGATTGAAACTTCTTTACCGTAAAACTCAAAATATTGATTTGAGGTGGCAAAATCTTTGGGTTGAGTTTTTTGTAAGATCGGTTTAACGACTTCAGCCGGTTTTTTCTCCGGTTTTTTTACCTCTTTCAACTCAACCGGATTGTTTTCTGCACTGGCATCTTCTTTAGCCTCAGGCATTTTGTCGGGCTTGGGGCCAATGGACGGCTGGGACTTTTTATAGAGCTCAAACTCTTTAAACTTTTTCTCCAGGTAATCCTGCCATTCTTTATCGAGCTTCTCGATATATTTATCCATTTCCGCTGCATACTTGGCCAGCAACTCATCCTGTTGCTTGAAAAATTCCTGCTCTTTCTTCTCCTGCTGTTTTGCATACTCTTCAAATTCGTCAACCTGTGCAAATAGGGTGAATCCGAAAAGTAACATTATAAGTAATCCTAAAAATTTTTTCATGATACTATGGTTTTTATTCTACATAATGCATGTATTATTTTCGCAATTTACTATATATTGATAAAGAATAGTAAGGTTAAACCGATTTTTTGATTTCGTTAACAGCAGCGAACCATAATTAGTGGCAGCAAGAAAACTACCCGTTTTTTCAAGTGCTTGATGCGAAAAGTTCAAGTTCAAAGCCTGTCCTCGAGAATCGGGAGCTTGCCCTTTCTGAAAATCAAGGAGTCCCGATTCTCGGGATGCGATGCACTGAGCTTGTCGAAATGCAGAAATTGGACTTTTCGTGCAAGCACTAATTAAATCTCAAGGCCGATTACGAGTATATCATCAATCTGATCATAATTATCACCTCGCCATTCTTCAATGGTTTTGTTCAATGCATTTTTTTGGTCTTCCATTGATAAATGGCCGGTTTCAATCAATTCTTCTTTGAAACGTTTCGACATAAATTTACGACCATCTTTGCCACCAAATTGGTCCGGATAACCATCGGAAAACATGTACAACCTGTCGCCTTTTTGGAGCGCAACTGTTTTTTTACTAAATGGTGTTCCAATCTTAATGTGATATCCAATTGGCATTCTGTCTGCTTTTATCGTAATAATTTCATTATCGCGCAGTACATAAAGTGGGTTGTATGCCCCTGAGAATTCAGCCTCCATTTCATCATGATTAATGATGGCCAGCGCGACATCCATTCCATCTTTTGAGCCGCCCTCTTTTCCTGTTTGTTTGAGCGATTTAATTACATATTCGCGCAATCTGTCCAATATTTCATTGGCCGATATAGTTTTGTCGCGTACAACAATTTCGTTGAGAAATGCCACGCCCAACATACTCATAAATGCCCCGGGAACACCATGCCCCGTGCAGTCGGCAGCAACCACTATTGTTTGATTGCGAATTTGGGTAAGCCAGTAATAATCGCCACTTACAATATCACGGGGTTTGAATAGTATAAAATAGCTGGACAGTAATGTACCCACAAATTCATCGCTGGGGAGTAAAGCACTTTGAATGCGGCTGGCGTAATGAATACTGTCTGTAATATCTTTCTTTTGCGCCGCAATTTCATCGCGCTGACGGCTTATTTCGGCTGTTCTTTCACGAACTTTTTGCTCAAGTATGCGTTTTTCCTCTTTTAGTTTTCGCTCCCTGTAACGAATGAACAATACAATGGAAAGTATTGTAAATATTACATAACTTATGTATGCTGTAAGAGTTCGGTACCAGGGGGGATGAATGACAACACTAATGCGTAAAGGTTTTCCCCAAACTCCGTCGTTGTTCGTTCCTTGTGCAACAAACACGTAACTACCCGGCGGGAGGCCTGTATAAGGTGCTTTCCGGTCGTTGGCATCGGTATATATCCACTGATCATTAAAATTCTCCATTTTATAACGGAAAATGTTTTTCGATGGCTCGGTATAGTCAAGCGATGCTAATTCAAATGTTATAAAGTTCTTATTAAAAGGCAGTTCAATATGCTGCTTTTTGTAGGAAAGGCTGTCAAAGTTTGTTTCTTTACCAAACAAATAAATGGCACTTATTACCATTGGCGGCTTAAAAGGATTTAGTGAGTCAGGATTGAACCTCAAATAACCCGTTGTAGTTGGTAAAACCAGTTGATGTTCAAATTGAGGATGTCTGTAATGAGGTTCCAGAAAACGGAGTTGAATAAAATCGTTGCTGCGAAAATATGTTTCGGTTTCTTCACTGCGAATATCCATTTTCGTCAGCCCTTTCATGCTGGTTATCCAGAGTTGATTGTAAGTATCTTTATATGTTGCATTCACATTATTGTCGGCTAACCCGTCGCTGGAATTGTATAGAATAAAGTCGCCGGCTTCATAATTAAACCTGATAAGGCCGTTGCTTGTAGATATCCAGACAAGTGAATCATGAACGCTTGTGTTACAATTTCCCAAATCAATATTCAAATCAATACGAAAGGTATCAATTGAACCTGTTTCTATATCCATCCGGTATATTTCCGGCACCATGGAAAACCATAATTTCTTCTCTTTTCGATCAATAAAACCATTACCATCTGCCAAAGCAGTTTGGTAGATGTTTTCGGGAAATGAAGCAAGTTTCTGTAATTTTGCTTCTCCGGGTGAAAATTTCCATATATGACCGGCTGTGCGCAAAAAATAATCATTTTCCCACTGTTCAATATCTTTAACATATCGATTATCTACATCCAGAACCTTTTCAAAAGAATTCCCGAAGTATAACGCAACTGAATCGCTCTCCAAATCATCTCCAAACCTGTAAAGGCCTGTCAAACCAACAACCCACACATGGTTCGCAGAGGGGATGATATACAAAGAATGATTATCAACCTCCTGATCTGAAACCTGAATATCCGGAATTTCAACATACCTGATTAAATCGAGTGTTGGATAGTTAAAAACTGCCACACGATTCGAATACGTTATGTATAAACGATTTCGAACCAGCATGATGTCGGATATATCATAGCTATCTGTAGGAAATATTGAGTCTGGAATTTGAAAAGATTTTTTTTTCTGGTTGTTCACAGAAAAATATATGAGCTCATTGCTTTGTCCGCCAGTCATGTATTTATCATGTCCGACACCCAGAATTGGAAACGGGGCATAATTTTTCATGCCCAGGTTATCGTATTTGAATTTTGATGGCCTTAAACGGTTTAATCCGCGTGTAGTAGCAATCCATATATTGTGCGACCTGTCTTCGAGCACATCCCAAATACGGTTACTATACAACCGGTTTTCGTTGTTTTGTTTGTACTGAATGGTTTTGCGGGACTTTGGATCATATTTGTAAAGACCCTGCCCTGTGGCAAGCCAGATATTTTGATCATGATCCTGCATAATATTGTACAAACTAATTCTTTGATCAAATAATATGTGTTCTGTAACCATCCCATCCACAATCTGAAATAGCCCCTTATGACAACCAATCCAATAATGGCCTTGTTTTCCTTGAATCAGTGGCATTATATAGCTATCGCTCTGCATTACAAATCCCAGATAATCATCAAAGTCTATTGTTGTGCTGTGCCAACCATCTTCTTTAAAGACATGGATTCCGTTATCAGCCAATAATGTAAAATGGCCGTCTTCATTAATTTGCAGCGTTTTTATTTGTTGGGCATGGATGGATTTTTCAGGATAATACTTTACCTGCGCAAGTTTTGCTATTTCACTTTCTTTTTTAACGGGATAAAGGGCAACTCCATATTGTTTGAATGGGTTGTAACCCTTTTTAAATGAATTTTCTTCGTCGGAAGTAAAATGGATATGATATTCTCCTGGCTCCAATGTTATTACTGTATTAGAGAGCATGAATAATGAATTAGGAACAATGGGGTTGAAAGAGTCCCGTGCATCGAAAACAACCTCGCCATTTTTTGTAATTGTGGTATAATCGTAAAAATTACCGTTTGTTCCTTCTCCACAAGATGCGATCATGAAATCCTGCGCTTCCTTTACATTAAGCGTATCTGTTTTACTGGTAAAAAGCATGGGTTTTGTTTTTCTCAACCAATTAACAATGCCCGGATGCACGAGCTGATGGGCCAAAGAAAATGTATCGATTGCAGAACCATCATGCTTTACCCGAATAATACTTTCTTTTACCGGGCCAACCCAATAATCGCCAAATTTATCTTGTAAAATATCAGTATTAATGTCAAATGTGTTGTTTTTAAAATAATCATTATGGTAGGTCAGTTTTTCATCTACAAAGGCAAATAGTTTATTGTAATGCCTCATCCACAAACGCTTCTCCCTGTCGAGATATAAGTAGGTTATATCGTTGTGGGGAATCGAAGTTGAATCGTTATGTTTACTTCGGAAGAATTTATACGAATAACCGTCGTACCTGTATAAACCATTTCTTGTGGTCAGCCACATGAAACCTGTGCTATCTTGCACCATACCGGTAACCCAGCCTAAAGACCGGCCACTTTCGTTTGTAATCTGCTCAAAACGAACTTCCTGCCCCGACGCTACAAATGCAAGAAAAACAAGGTATATTATTAAAACCCGTACCATATTATTAAGTGTGAAAATACGGCAACTTGGCGAATAAAGCAACTTTTTTACGATTTACCAATCTCAATAATAAGCAACAATAGTTATATTACTGCAATATATTGCAAATAACAGCGCAAACAGACCTTCTGTAAAAGACGTGTTCTACGCTGCCGCAATGCTTATGATGAAACAACAATTGTTTTAACGTTCATAAACTCCCTGATGCCATAAAGCGATAATTCTCGTCCGTAACCGCTCTCTTTTACACCACCAAAAGGCAAGCGCGGATCGCTTTTAACAAAGTCATTTACAAAAACGCAACCTGCCCTGATTGCGTCACTTGCAATACGCTCGCCTCTTTTTAAATCTTCGGTAAACACAGCAGCACCCAGTCCAAAATTGGTATCATTGGCAACCTCGATTGCCTCCTCTTCATTGCTTACCTTAATAACTGAAGCTACCGGACCGAACAGCTCCTCATCGTATGCCGGCATGCCGCGTTTCACATCGGCCAAAACTGTAGGTGGATAAAATGCACCTTTGCCCGTTGGTATTTTACCGCCCGTTATGAGCCTGGCACCTTTTTCTACACTTTTTTCTACCTGATAATGTAATTCTTCGCGGAATTGTTTGCTTGCCAACGGGCCAATTTCGGTATCGTCTTTGGCAGGATCACCCATTTTTGCAGCTTTCATTTTGGCTGAAAATTTTTCGAGAAACTCATCGTATACCGCCTCTGTTATAATAAAACGCTTGGCTCCTATGCAACTTTGTCCGGCATTGAGCAAGCGTCCGGCTGCGCATTTTTCAACCGCCATATCTATATTTGCATCGTCGAGTACAAGATATGGATCGCTGCCTCCTAATTCAAGCACGGTTTTTTTTATGCTTTTACCCGCAGCAGATGCAACAGCTTTTCCTGCCAATGTACTACCGGTAAGGGTAACACCGGCAATTCTTGAATCTCCTATTAAGTTTTCTGTTTCATGGCCACTCAGGAGCAAACTCAGGAACGCTCCCTCCGGGAATCCGGCATCGATAAACAGTTGTTGCATAGCTAAAGAACACCCGGAAACATTGCTGGCATGTTTCAAAATAACTACATTGCCGGCCATAAGGTTGGGGGCGGCAAAACGAAATACCTGCCAAAACGGGAAATTCCATGGCATTATGGCTAAAATTGGTCCGAGGGGCTGGTAATCGACTTGTGCTTTATGATATTCAGTTGCTATTTCTTCTGAAAACAGGAAGCGTTGTGCATTCTCGCCATAATATTCACACACCCATGCACATTTTTCAATTTCGGCACGTGATTCTTTAATAGCTTTGCCCATTTCACGCGTAATTAGAGCTGCGTACTGCTCTTTCCGCTCCATAAGCAACCTGGCGACTTCACTCAATAAACTTTTTCGTGTATTAAAAGGGCTCGCCCTCCATTCCAACCATTGTTCAGATGATTTATTCAGCAATCCGTCCAAATCACTTTCAGATATTTGATCATAACTGGCAATTAAACTACCATCGTATGGGTTTGTGCTTTTTAGTGACATATTTAAGGTTTTTAGTGAAACTACAAGGTACGAAATATTACAAGGTAAACCAAATACCAATGCATTTGTTCGATTTGGAAAAAACACATTAAAAAAAGGCATCAAAACAATAATGCCTCGTTTGTTTACACTACACTTTTTTTATCTTTTTAGTTTGCTTCTAAAAAGATAAATAACTTAAGCATCAAGGGATTTCCTGTGCCCTTTGTAAACTATTGTTGAAGATTTTTTTAATCCTCTTCTTCGTCATCATCATCAAAATAGTCTTCCAGGGAATCCTGTTGTTTGAGTCGGCGTAATTCCTCTTCGTACTCATCCCACTCTTCAATTTCGTCGTAAACTTTTCTGCTTTGTTTTCTTTTGTCCTTTTTGGGATTTTTAATTCTTTTCTCCCTTTCGGTATCCGTTTCCGGACGTCTTTTTGGTTCTTGTCTCTTCATGGGATCAAAAACTGAATATTGTACATCAATTTAAAGGCCTATAATTTTGTTTGCAATATATGAAATAATTCAAAAAAGACAATTTTACAAAAAAGATTTTAATAATTTTTCTATTCGATCCAATATCTATGATCCTTGAACAGATTACGTCTATGCTCTCTCCATCACTTTGTTTTTGCGATCAAAAACGCTCGTTGTGATGATGTCTGTAATTGTACATTTCTTAATTGGATTGGCTGTTTGTGTTTTGTATCAGCTCTGCGCCATGGAGGCGCTAAGCAGGGAGTTAAGCTTTTCAGGCTGTTAGACTGCTCACAGGGCGGTGCCCGTGTTGGTGCTGCTTTTTCGGAGAATGTTGCCGACTATCATCTCTCCGGGATTTGAAAATGGGAACAAAAGGACGTTAGGCCTGATATATCGCTAGAAAAGTTACATATCTTTTCTATCTTTGTGCTGTAAATCAAGCACAATGAGATATTTCCTGAGTCTGGCTTATGACGGTACAAATTATCACGGGTGGCAAATTCAACCTAATGCCATTACGGTGCAGGCGGTTTTAAACGATGCGCTGTCGAAAATTACACGCGAATCGGTTAATGTAGTTGGATGCGGGCGGACAGATACCGGTGTGCATGCGAGTTTTTACGTGTTACATTTCGACATTCATTCCATAATCGAAAACCACGATAAATTTCTTTACCATTTGAATGCTGTGTTGCCCGCAGATATTGCCATATATGAAATATCGCGAGTTCAGAACGAGCTGCACGCCCGATTTGATGCTGTTGCCCGGCAATATCACTACTTTTTTGCACTGAACCACCACCCCTTTTTGAATAAGTTTTCGAAAAGACTGACACAAATTCCCGATGTTGAATTACTCAATAAAGCAGCGGGCATTGTATTGAAAAATGATGATTTCTCGAGCTTTTGCAAAGCACATGCTGCGAATAAAACCAACATTTGCAAAATTGAGATAAGCCGTTGGTGTATCAGGGATGATTTTCTTATTTACGAAGTAAAAGCAGATCGTTTCTTACGCAACATGGTTCGCGCACTAACAGGCACAATGCTGGAAATAGGTTTAGGCAAACGGCCACTAAGCGAACTTCAACAAATTTTCGATGCAAAAGACCGACGAAAAGCCGGCCTGTCCGTTGCTCCTGAAGGACTTTTCTTAACAGGTGTCTGGTACCGGGAAGAGCTATTCAGTACCTTTTCAAAAATACCGTTTTAACCTTTATTTCTTACTTGCGAACCGATTGGCTATCAACTCAAAACCAATGATGATAGCGGCTCCAACAATCATAAAAACAACAGCCATTCCCAGTTGTGAAGGTCCCCCTGCAACTTGCTCGTAGGTTCCGGGTAAGATGTTTTTTTCGACCAGCGGAACAACTTCGCCATGCCGGTCAACATAAGTTTCCACAACTTTTTTCCACGGCCACACTTTATTTAGCGAACCAATCATGAAGCCGGCCAAAACGGCAATTGTAATATCGTGAAATTTGTGCAACAAATAGGATAGTAAATTTGAAAAAGACAAGAGACCAATTATCGCACCTGCGCCAAAAATCAGGATGATATCAATTTGTAATTGACTAACAGCCGTAATAACATACGCATACTTGCCCAACAATAGCAAAATAAACGCACCGGAAATTCCCGGCAAAATCATGGCACAGATAGCAAGTGCACCGCTAAAAAGAACGAACCACCAGGTTTCGGGCGTTTCTGCGGGTGTAAGGACGGTAATAAAATAGGCTGCAATGGTACCGAATATCACCCCTAAAACCTGTGCGTATTTCCATTTTTTTATGCGTTTGAGTACCATTACAGCTGATGCGATGATCAATCCAAAAAAGAACGACCAAACAATTATGGGATGGTTTATTAGCAAGCTTTCGAGCACTTTTGCCAATGAAAATACACTGATAAAAACACCGGCAAAAACGCTGACCAGAAACCAGCCGTTAATGTGTGTCCAAAAAGCACCAATACCCTTTGCGAAAAGGAGTTTTATTGCCTGCAAGTTAATGGATTTGAGCGAATCTACCAATTCCTCGTAAATTCCGGTGATAAGAGCAATTGTGCCTCCGGAAACACCGGGGACAACATCAGCAGCGCCCATGGCTGCTCCTTTAAAAATATTGGCTATGTACTTCTTCATTTTCTCGAAATTTGCACTGTCATTTTTTTAGACAAAATCAGATAAAAAAAGCCGGTTCAGAAGAATCTTCACCGGCATTACTTCAACTTGACTTTTTTATTTTTTGTAGTTGATAAAAGGTTCCCAAAGTTGATCTTTATACATGGCACGATCGAACTTATCTACCTCATCAACAGATGCTACGTTTTCGGTGGTGTAGATCATCTCTTCCATAAAATCGGGTGCACGGCGTACGCCTTCTCCAATATTGATCATAACGGATTCGCCGTTTTTGATAATTCCCTGATGCAATGATTCGAAGAAACCGCCAACGGCAATGGCTGAAGCTGGCCCGATTTGCAAATGCGTTACGTAAGCAATAAGTCTGGAAATATCAGCCATTAGTTTCTCATCGAATTCGATAATTTCGCCGTTACTTTTTCGCGTAAGCGAACCAATAATGGGATACGTACCGGGTTTTCCGGTTGCCAGTGTCGGAACTTTTGTTACCGGGCTTTCTAATGTTGGATAATCATGCTCCCAGCCCTCCGGAAAATTGTTGGCTTTGGCTTTATCCCATGCCATACGCATTGGGGCACACTGATTGGGTTGCACCATGATGAAGCGGGGCAGCTTTATGTTGTAGTCGGTGCTTTTCAGGTCGTTCACGGCTTTATCGATGGCTATGGGGCCGGTACCACCGCTAAGTGCCTGCACATAAACATCCGGAAGTTTTTTTATTTGCCTTAACCATTCAAACACCATGGTTTTTTTGGCTTCAACACGCATGGGATCTGTGTTCCCGCCCGATAAAAGAATATTGTATTTTTCTGAATAAGCAGCAGCAATTTCTTTGGCTTTGGCGTAATCGCCTTTTACACGAACCACTCTTTGTCCGTAAGTGTTCACTTCGGCTTCATTGGCTTTCAGGGCATCTTGCGGAATAAACACGGTTAAAGAAATTCCGGCTTTGGCCAGGTAATGCGCAAATGCATTGGCAATGTTGCCTGTACTGGCCACTGCGTATTCTTTTACGCCATTTTCCTTCAGAACGCTGGCAGCAACAGCGGCAGCAACATCTTTGAATGTTCCTGTTCCCTTGTTCATATCGTTTCTGTATACCAATACTTCGCAGTCTATATTGTAATGCTTTTTGGCAAAATCCTGAAGAAATGTCCATTTTTCTACCGGAATTGTTCCTTCGCCGGCACTGATAATATTCTCGCGGTTATTGAGTGGCAAAAAATCAAAATAATGGAATACATTTTCTGCTTTTCCGTTTTCTTGGTTTATTAATTTTTTTACATCGTTGATATCCCGGCTGTACTCGGCATACACGACCTTATGACCACATTTTGGGCATTTTTGCATGTTGCCAAACCATTCTTTAAAATCCTCAACGAGGTAATTACATTTCTCACATCGTAATTGAAATTTCTTGTTTTCTTTCATTGTATATGTATTTGCTCAGTAGTTACGCAATTGTGTTAACTCCCCTGATAACGGTTATATAATTTTTTAACGGCATCAAAGCTAAGTATTTTCGGGTAAAAATAAACAAAGTTGTCAAATGCATCGGTATCTTTTTTTAACCCGGCCTCAATTTGTTCCAGTCCGTCTGCCCATTCGCCAAGCTCCAGCAATGCAGCTCCCCACAAGAAGTTCAATGCTGGTTCCCTGAAGGTTGCCAACGCATCTTTACATGCTTTTGTGGTTTTGTTAAAATCTTTTGCTTCAAAATAGCATTCTGCTAAATGTATGGCTGCATATTCATCGTAAGGGTCTAGTTTTAGGACTTTAGAAAATGACTTTATTGCATAATCTAAAAATTTCAGATTTTGTTGAATCATACCCAACCGATGCCAAAACAATGGTTCTATAGGATTGTGTTTTATGGCTTTGCGCACATAGAAGAGGCTTTCGGAAATTTTATCTTCACTATAATATATTTCGCCAATACCAAACCAGGCATCGGCAAAACCAGGAGAAATGGCGAGTGTTTTTTCATAATTTTGCATGGCCAGTTCTTTTTGGCCCATCTGCGAATAACTTTCAGCCATATAGAAGCGTGCATGCAAATTGGCTGGTTCCTGATCTATAAGTAATTGGAGATACTTTATTGCGCCTTTGTAATCTTCTTTTCTACTAAACAATAATGCCAGGTTAAAATAGGCTGCAGCATACTCCGGTTCGAGAGCTGCTGCAAACTCATAGGCTGATATGGCTTTATCGTCGTTCCCAAGCACTTCATAATATGTGCCCAATTGATACCATATCATCTCGTTAAAAGTATCACGATCGAGATATTTATCAAATTCTTCAATGGCCTTATTCAGCTGATTTAACTCTTTATAACAAGTACCTAAATCCATAAGAGCTTCAAAATCGTAATTATCAAGCTCAAGAACCTGATGCAAATAATTAATTGCGCCGGCATATTCTCCTTTGTCCATAAGGTCGTCTGTTATCAAATAAAGCAAAGAAAACCGATCATCTGTTTCGGTCAGTGCTATTGCAGAATCATAATAACGTATAGCCTTGTTCATTTTGTTTGTTGAAAGGTATAATTTGCCAAAATAGTAATATATTTCTGCATTATTCTTATTCAGGTTAAGTAACTCTTTAAGAATACGTTTGGCTTTTTCCGGTTTATCAGAAATAATATCAAGCTGGGCTTCTTTGAGTTTAATTTCATCGGATCCGGGATGTTGTTTTTTTGCGATTTTTATAGCTTGATGTGCTTTTTCTTTTTGATTGGTTTCAATCAGGTAATAAATTATATCTGAAAAAACTTCTACATCAAAATAGGCATTTCGATGATTTTTAAGCATATCATCAAACTTTTTCAGCATATTGCTTAGCTCATCATTTGGATCAAAAAAGCTTGGTACGTGTGTCATTAAGTTCGTATATAAGTATAGTGTGGCTAACTCAAATTATTTTTTGTCTTCTACATTTTAATCCGGCAAACTAAAATCGGGTGTTTGAGTTAACAATAATCGGGATCGTTTGTTTGTGCCAACCCGGCTAACTGTAGCGGGCAGCATTTTTTATTTTCGACTAAAACCTGTGCTCGGGTCTTAATAGGTCATTAATTGTTTTTACAGGATTAAATGTTTCTTTTGGCACTTCTACAAAAATGGTTGTCCAGTTGGCCATAGCACCGTTCCAAAGTCCTGGATGCTCAAGGGCTTTTACAGGTTTTCCTTTGATTGTTTTCTCAGAAATAAATCCTGTTTCGGGGTCTGTATATTTGGTCAAATCAAAAGGTTTGCCAGTAAAATCTCTGGTTGAGCATACAATATCTACGGGGTTAAAATGTGTTGCAGATTCAAATACTTCCATCTGTTTTTCATCGTTCTTATCGAATTGTGAGCTTTCAACAATTTGTAAGCTACGCTCGCCCTGTTCATTTTCAACCCAGAAAGGCCCGCCACCGGGTTCATCTTCGTTTTTC
>CAYPSX010000038.1:0-23607 GCA_964413185.1 uncultured Bacteroidales bacterium | reverse complement strand
TACGGGTACTATTTCATAAATGGCTTTGCGGCCACGGTAATTTACAACGACAGGCCTCACCCAACAATGCTTCTCAAGGTATTACATTCGACAAGGAGCTTTACCGCACAAACCTGCTAATAGCCCGAAAAAATCGTATACAAGCACCCTCATTCTTTCCAATTATCTCCCAAATTGTTTGTTCATTTGTTTGTATAATTAAAAAAGCCTTACAAGACGAATCTTGTAAGGCTTTGATAATTAAGTGGGCCCACCCGGGCTCGAACCAGGGACCACCTGATTATGAGTCAGGTGCTCTAACCAACTGAGCTATAGGCCCAAATTGTTTTTTGCTCGAACTCTGAAAGTATGAAACAAAATTGTTTGCCGCATTTCAGGTATAATTGATTTTACTCAACCGAGCGTCTTTTTTCAATTTTCGAAGTATTCACCTCCGCAAATCGGAGTGCAATATTACAAAAAACTATATGAAACTACAAACTTTTTTTATTTTGCTTCAAGGGTTTTTATTAGTTTTGCATCCAATCTAAACTGATTACTATGAACATACGGTCATACCAAAATGTAATTTTCGATCTTGGCGGAGTTATTATCGATATTGATCCGCAGCGGGCTGTTGATGCATTTGCTCACCATGTATATAAAAAGAATGCCGGAAATGTAGCCGAACTTTACAATAAAATTGTTGAAGGAACTTTGCTCATGGATTATGAGAAAGGACTGATCGATGATGGAATGTTTCGAGAAAAATTGAACGAAAAACTGGAAATTCAGCTCTCCGATGAGGTTTTCGATGAAGCATTTAATGCTCTGCTTATCGACTACAAAGCCCCCAGACTCAAAATTATTGAGGAGTTGCGGAAAAACCATAAAGTTTATTTGCTCAGCAATACATGCCATATTCACTACCAATTCTATAACCGGCTGCTAATAGATAAATACGGCTATACTGACTTGTCTGATCTTTTCGAGAAAATGTATTTGTCGTTTGAAATGGGCATGCGAAAACCTGATACACGCATTTTTAAGGAAGTTATAAAAGATGCCGGCCTCAATCCCAAAGAAACAGTTTTTGTCGATGACAGCCTCCAAAATATTGAAGCTGCTCGTGCTGCAGGCCTTACAGGTATCCATAAACCACAAAACATTGAGTTAACCTCCATTTTAGAAGAGTAGACCCTATCGGAATTAAATTACGATATTGGCGGATAATTCACTAATTTTGTGCCCGTTTTCAAAAGAGAAAGCAAAATCGAGCATTGAGCGATAAATTGGATAAATAGTTATGGGTTTAAAAGAAGAGATAGGACGCAGAAGAACATTTGGTATAGTTAGTCACCCCGATGCCGGGAAAACGACATTAACAGAAAAATTGCTGCTTTTCGGTGGTGCAATTCGTGTGGCAGGCGCCGTTAAATCGAACAAAATTAAAAAAGGAGCCACCTCCGATTTTATGGAGATTGAGCGACAGCGGGGAATTTCAGTGGCTACTTCCGTAATGGGTTTTGAATACGAAGGCATCAAAATAAATATTCTCGATACACCGGGTCACCAGGATTTTGCCGAAGATACCTACCGGACTCTCACGGCCGTGGATTCTGTAATTGTTGTGATCGATGTCGCCAAAGGTGTAGAAGCCCAAACCCGCCGGCTCATGAACGTTTGCCGCATGCGCAAAACCCCGGTAATTGTGTTCATCAACAAACTCGACCGCGAAGGGAAAGACCCGTTCGAACTCCTCGATGAAATTGAAAACGAACTCGATATTAAAGTGCGTCCGTTAAGCTGGCCTGTAGGAATGGGGAAAAGGCTGAAAGGTATTTACAGTATCTACGATGAAAAACTCAATATTTTTACCGGCGAAGACAAACAAACGGCTGAAGAGCCGCTGAAAATTAATGCAGACAGCGATGAAATTAAAGAATATATTGGCGAAGACAATGCAACCCGGCTGCGCGACGATATTGAGCTGATTGAGGGAGTTTATCCACCTTTCGAAAACCAAACGTATCTCGATGCTGACGTTTCTCCCGTATTTTTTGGAAGTGCGCTTTACAATTTTGGCGTAAAAGAATTACTCGACTGCTTTATAGACATTGCCCCACCGCCCCGCAAGTCGTTGGCAGAAGAACGCGAGGTTGATCCCTTTGAAAATAAATTCAGCGGGTTCGTGTTTAAAATTCATGCAAATATGGACCCCAAACACCGCGACAGGCTTGCTTTTATTAAAATTTGCAGCGGAAAATTCGAGCGAAACACCAATTATTTGCATGTGCGTAATGGAAAAAAAATGAAATTCAGCAGCCCCACTGCTTTTATGGCTTCTAAAAAATCTATTATAGATGAAGCTTATCCCGGCGATATTATTGGCCTGCACGATACCGGTAACTTTAAAATTGGAGACACCCTTTCGGAGAACGAAAAACTGCATTTCAAAGGTCTGCCAAGCTTTTCGCCTGAAATGTTTAAATACATTGAAAACGACGATCCCATGAAATCGAAACAACTGGCCAAAGGCATCGATCAATTGATGGATGAAGGAGTAGCACAGTTGTTTACCGTGAAAATGAACGGCCGTAAAATTATTGGAACAGTAGGTGCATTGCAGTTCGAAGTTATTGAATACCGCCTTTTGCATGAATATGGAGCCAAATGTCGTTGGGAATCGGTCGGATTTTTTAAAGCTGTGTGGTTCGAAAGTGACAATAAAGAGCAAATTGAAGACTTTAAAAAGCGAAAATACAAACAAGTTGCTCATGATAAGCATGGTAATGATGTTTATTTGGCCGAATCGGCCTTTGATTTAGACCGTGCAAAAGATAAATTCCCCGATATAAGCTTCCATTTTACCAATGAGTTTTAGAGATTGGTCAAATGTTTTTGTTTTTTGTGGCCAGTTCGGCCGGAAAGCCGTATTATTGATCAAAACTCAATAAAGCGGCAAATTATTCGTTTTTAAATAACGAATTGAACAAATGCTTACAGAAACACTCACCGAAATACTCAAAAAGCTGCAAGACCCATTAAGCAGTTTTCCTTTTTCTGAACGAAAACAAATCGTCAACCAAATTACATTTGGCAATTATTTTCGGTTAAAGTATTTGCTGCACTTTTTCGCCATATTTTCAGTGGTACTCATTGTAACCGATCTGGCGCAATTCACTAACCTGACTAAAAAAGGTCTTTTTATCTACTTTTTTATAGCTGATTTTACCCTTTTTATCGTTTCTGCTGTTGGATTATTTGTTTTTTACCGGAAAAGGTTGCCCGGTATTCCTTTCCAAAAGCGTTTTGTACTCTTTTATGTTTTTTTTAGCGCAATTTGGATTGGTTTTATTTCAGGACTGGATTATAATCAGAATTTTTTAACACTTATTGCCGGCCTGTTCGTAGTAAGTGGAGCGCTGCTTATAAACAAATATCAACACACCTTATTTTTATTTTGCGTTTTTATCACCTTTTTGGCATCAGCTTATATTTTCGATTTGATTTGGGAAATAGAGACAGTCGAGCTTATGTATTTGCTTTTTAGTATGCTACTGACCATCTTGCTGAATAAAATTCTGTATAAAAACAAGATTGATACCCTGCAAAAAGAAATACAACTTCAGGAATATGCCGAAAACCTGGAATCGCTTGTGCATGAACGCACTGCCGACTTGAAGATGAAAAATGAAAACCTGATCAAAGAAATTAATAGCAAAGAAACCATACAGAACCAACTTATTGCTTCCGAAGAGTTGTTCAAGAAATTATTATACCAATCGGCTGATGCCATTGCCATTTTTGAGACCACCGGGAGTATTGTACATTGGAACCAAAAAACCGGGCATTATACGGGAATTCAAAAAGAAGAGGCTGTAGATAAAGATTTTTGGGAACTTTTAGATCAACTGCCCAATGAAAAACGTGAGGGAGAGTCGTTTAAAAAGCAGGTCGATCAATACATAACACAACTAAACGCTAACACTGCAACATCTTCTCAGCTTAAAGTACGACATTGGATAACTGATAAAACTCAAAACTCGCGTTACCTTGAAACGAAAATATTCCCAATTCATCTACACAAAAAAACATTGATTGGCGCCATTAGCCGAAACATAACCCGGCAGCTTAATTACGAAGAGCACCTTACCGATGCCAGACTGAAAGCCGAAAAAGCAAATCTGGCCAAAAGTGAGTTTCTAGCCAATATAAGTCACGATTTACGTGCACCACTGAACTCAATTTCGGGATTTAGCCAGATTATGAAATTAAAGCCCAATTTGCCACAAAAAAAAGTGAGTAAATACCTTGATATTATTTATGATAACGGACAATACCTTTTGCAACTTATTAATGCGTTAATTGACCTGTCAAAAATCCAAAGTGGCAATATCAGTATTAATTATGAGGAATTTGATGTAAAACAATTCATTAAAGAAGTAGAAGGACTGGTCAACAGCGAAAAAACACTGCAAAATGCCGATATTGCGATACAACCGCACTGTTTTAGTGAGTCAGTGTGTGTTATTACCGACCGCACAAAATTACTTCAGGTTTATACAAATTTACTGAGTAATGCCATAAAATTTACGAGTACAGGCAAAGTAGAGTTTGGATGTAAGGTTGAAAACGAAACCCTTTTTGCTTATGTAGAAGATACTGGCGACGGGATAGCAGAGGAGGAACTGCAACATATTTTTACACGTTTTTACACCAAAAATGGCTCTTCAAATCACAACAATCACGGAAAAGGGCTTGGTCTGCCAATTGTGAAAGGTTATATTGATTTGCTCGGGGGTAAAATCCAGGTTAAAAGCCAAAAGGGCAGAGGCACGCGCTTCGATTTTTCTATTCCTGTCCAAATAAGTCAACAGCAGCAACAGGTAAAAAGTGACAATTTGCCAGCCCCCGGAAAAGTGGTGCTAATTGCCGACAATAACCCGGAGTCAGCCGAGATTGTAGCCGAAATGCTCGATCAATATCAACTTATTCCAAAGCGAGTGAAAAAAATGGAGGATATTTTGCACGATATCAATAGAGACCAGACAGATTTATTGTTAATTGATGTTTTTCGCGAAAATGAAATAATGAAAGATATCCTCAAACAGATTAAAAGTGAGCATCCGCAGCTACCGGTTATTGCATACACAGCATTATCGAAAGACCATATTTCAAATGGCTTAACACACCTGGTAGACATGGTTGTTTTTAAACCTTTGGACAGCCGGCTTTTAATTCGTAAAATAGCACGATATTTACATGAATGAATCGCTCGAAAAAGAAGGAAAACATATACGCACCAGTGTGTATATAGCCGCAGTTATCTCTTTTACAATTGGATTGTTGTTTTTGTTGCAACAGTTTTTTAGCGATGGGTTTTGCCCCGGAATTCAGCCGCAAGAGTTTTCAGGCTTATACGGAGTTTTGCTCTATCCGCTGTTTCATAGCAACTTATCACATTTGTTTTCTAACCTTCCACCCTTATTTTTCCTCACGGCAGGAACATTTTACTATTTACCCCGAAAACTTTTTCCTTCCATTATTTATATTTGGTTGGGCAGTGCCGTTATTATTTGGGCTTTTGCCCGACCTGGCTGTCATTTAGGCGCTTCCGGTATAATTTATGGATTGGCATTTATGTTGGCCACACTCGGTTTTATGAAAAAACAGCGTACACTTGGTGCATTTGCGTTAATTATTGTTTTTATGTACGGAAGTATGGTGTGGGGCGTTTTGCCACAAGATGGCAATGTTTCGTGGGAAGGTCATGCCGGCGGCGCTTTGATGGGTATTTTATTGGCCATTTTATGGCGAAAAAAACCGATTTATACCGAAACTGATGACGAAGAAGAATTGCACGAAGAGGATTCAGATGATGATGATACTTTCCGGACAAACACCGGCGAGCCAAATATTTTTTATCACTATCGGACACGTGAATAGGCAGTGAACCGGCATCAAATCTTTATTACGCACAAATGATAATATCTACATAAGTGGATTTATGGAATAGCATTTGTAAACGTTTTCGTCAAATGTTTGTTAAACAGATAGAACGATTAAATTTATTATTATGGGAACAAAGCAAAATGTACAAGTAAACTGGCAGGGCGACATGGCCTTTGAAACGGAGGTCAACGGCCACAAATTTATGATAGATGCTGATGAAAAAGTAGGTGGTCAGAATAAAGGCCCGCGACCAAAACCATTAATGCTGGCTGCTTTAGTAGGCTGCACAGGTATGGATGTTGTATCTATTTTAAAGAAAATGCGGGTAGAAGTTGATGATGTAAACATTTCAGTTGAAGGGGAGCAAAATGAAGAGCATCCTGTGCAATACATTAAAATGCACATCGTATATGAATTTAAAGGAAAAGATTTACCAAAAGATAAAATCGAAAAAGCTGTAAACCTGAGCCAGGACAGGTATTGCGGTGTAAGTGATTTTTATCGTAAAGTTATTCCCGTTACCCACGAAATTAAATATATCGAATCGTAATTGTTTCGATACATTGAAATTATCTGATTTTAATGGAGCAAGTTTGTAGTTTTTAGAACAAGAGTTTTGGTTAGGCTTATAAGCGTCAGATTCTTTTTAGAAGAGAATTTGGCGGTTATTTGTTTAGCGGCAGCGTAAAAATAAATTTTGCTCCTTTCCCCGGTTCCGATTCTACATGTATTTTTCCGCCAAGCAGTTCTACAAAGCCTTTGGCAATGGCCAGTCCCAGGCCGGCACCTCGACTTTGGAATATGCCGATATCAGCTTGTTGGAAGCGTTTAAAAATCATTTTTTGCTGTTCGGCTGAAATTCCGGGGCCGCTGTCTTCTACGTAACAAATTGCGTTATGCTCAAAAACCGTAAATCCGAACTTTATAAAACCCTGCTCTGTAAATTTTAATGCATTAGATAGCAGGTTTGTCATTATTTGATTGAGTCTTACTGTATCGGTTTTTATTTGTAACGTATCTTCCGGAATATCCAATAGAAGCTCTATCCCTTTTTTGCCTGCATTGGGAGAGAAAAAAGCGAACATGTCCATCATAAAACTTTTCAAGTCAATGAGTTCTGGGTTAAGCTTTATTTGGCCTGTTTCAATTTTCGAAATATCGAGTATATTATTGATAATGCTGAGTAACTGATCGCCGCTTTTTTCAATTACATCGATGTACCGGTGGCGTTTTTCTGTGTCGAGGTGCGGGTTGATCAACAACCTTGAAAAACCCAGAATTCCATTCATGGGTGTGCGTATTTCATGCGACATGTTGGCCAAAAAGGCAGATTTTAGCTGTTCACTTTCTTCAGCTTTTTGTTTGGCAGTGCGCAGCTCCTGGTTCATTTTGTTGATATCTTCGATGGAAGTTTTGAGTTTTTGGTTTTGTAAAATAAATTCCTGGTTCAGCTTTTTGTATGCATCTTTTTTTTGCTGCATGGTTATTTCAGATTCCTTTCGTTCATTGATATCTTTAATGAAGACAAGGAAATTTTTATCCGGCAACCTGACGCCGCTTATCATGGCATAAAAAATTTGTTTGTTGCTTTTACGCATTCTCATTTCCGCTGAAGCTTGTCCTACTTCAAAAAGCAACCTGAAGAACATCCGCGAGGTATCCTGAGCTCCATGTATTAGTTTATCGAATTCTAAATTGCCTAATTGTTCATTATTGTAACCCGAAAGTGTTGTGGCTGCTTTATTTGATTCTACAATTTGTTTTTGCCGGTTAACTACCAGAATGCCGTCGGGAGCATTGGAAATGTAAGCACGAAACTTTTTTTCGCTTTTAGCCAGTGCATTTTCTGCTTGCTTTGTTTGCGTAACATCCAAAATTACGCCTTCAATATGTGAAATGCGATTATTGATAAATACAAAAGCGCCTCTTTCCTGCACCCATTTTATTGTGCCTGTTTTGGTTTTTATTCTATAAGTAACTTCAAATACATTTGATGTATCGGTATGTTTGCCCACTTCTTCCCAAACCCGTTGCCGGTCTTCTGTATAAATAATGTCGATGTAGGAGAGGTTTTTATTTTCAAGCAATTCTTCGGGTTCGTATCCGGTAAGTTTTTTTACTCCTGTATTTACATAAAGCATTGTCCAATAGTCGTCGTAACGACAGCGGTAAACCATGCCATCAATATTATTGATGAGCCTTGTGAGCTTCTGTTCCTGCTCTTTTACTTTTCTTGTTTGTTCTTTTTGAATGGAAATATCCTGATGTGTACCTACAATTCTCAGTGGCTCTTGTTTTTCGTTGCGTTTAACGACCTGTAATCGCACCAGTATCCATTTCCAGTTGCCGGTGTTTGTTTTCATGCGAATTTCTGCCCGCACAAAATCTTTTCCGTTTATTACTTCCTGGTGTGCCGGCATTACAATATTTTCCATATCATTGGGGTGCACGAGTTTTATCCAGTTGCGTATAGCTGGTTCGAACACATTCTCCTGGTAGCCAAGCATGGAGTAAACTCTTGGCGAGAGGTAAAGGTCGTTATTTGCGATGTCAAAATCTACCAGACCATCTGAAGTAGCGCGTTGTGCAAGCAGTAGTCTTTGTTCACTTTTCTCGCGGGCTTCTTCCCTGGCCAGATTTTCTGTTATATCTTTGGTAAAACAAATCACTTCGTTTTCTCCGCTGCTAATAAAATTGAGTTGTAGCGTGTGATTATTATAATGAATTACCAGTGGTTTTTCTTTGCTGGCATGCACTAAATTAGAAATTATTCGGTCGTCTTTTTCCAAGAGTTTTTGGGTGATATTTTCACCTACATTTCCCAGCTTAAGATCAAGATGTTTTGTGAATTTTGAATTGTAATTAATGAGCCTGATATTGGTTTCACTTTTTACCCGGCAGTGCAGAAACCCGAATGGCAGGTTGCCCAATATTTCTTCGTAAAAATTATTTTCCAGTTCACGTAAAACCCGATCTGTATGGTTTTTAAAAAATATGAGCGTGTGATCTCCCTGTTTGTGGGTAGTTTGTGTGAAGTAGAATAGATTATTGCCTGAGTAATATGCTGTGGGTTCTGTTTTGTCAAATGCAGGGAGGCTGGCCTTTTTTTGGGTTAGTTCCGAATGAAATATTTGGCCGGCAAGCTGATTATAAAAAACTATTTTTTGGGTTTTATCTATAACAATGAGGGCATCGGAAATAGACCGGCTCCATTCATATTGTTTTTGGGCGGAGTTTTCGGGAGCTATTTTATATTGAAATTGCTCATTTTTCATGGTGGAGTAAAGTTTAAACATATAACTTACTTCTTTTAAACGAGCAATATAAAAAAAGGGGGGATCGAAATCCCCCCTTAATGTACCTGAAAATTTACTTTATTCTTTGATAAAGCGTGTAGTATATACGTGATTTTCACCGATTACACGGATAATGTACAGTCCATCGTTCAACGAACCAACATTCAATGTGTTGTTGCTGGTTTGTTTGTCCATCACAACTTTACCTTCCATGGTAATGATTGTGATTTGTGATGTTCCGTTCAATCCTTCTATTGTAAGGTCAGATTGTACCGGGTTCGGATAAACTGCAAGTTCTTTCACTGCATTGTCAAATATTCCCAGTAATTGAATACTGAATATATCTGAAGTAGTAAGGCTCATTCCAGAGTTTACGCCGGCTTCAATTTCGATGTTTTCAACAACATCGTAGCTCAGGTCTGAAATGGTTACTGAAGAGCTTTCGGCAGCAATTGTTCCTGTTACAGTTCCTGAAAGGGTTCCTGTACCATTTACAAGGCTGATTTCAACTTCTGTATCTTCAGTTACTTCACCTGCATTACCATCGGCATCTTGTGCTTCAACAGTTACGCTGAACATATTTCCAACTACCGGTTCTGCCGGATCAACTGCTGTAATGGCAAGTTTGGTTGGTACAATAATTACTTCTTCTGCAACTGAGATATCATCAATTTGCCATGTTTTTCCATCGGAATCTGTTCCTGTGTATTTGAAGGCAAAGTATACATTTTCGCCGTTGTAGGCTGAAATGTCCATATCACCTGAGAATACTTCTTCGAAGCTTCCGGAAGAAAGTGTTGGGTTCAACTGATCCCATGTTGCAGTAGATGGAGCACTGATACCATCATAGTCTGTCGAAGCATATACTTCAATATCGGCACCGGTGTAGCTACATGTATTGTAGAAACTGAATACCGGGTTCACAGCAGTTGAAAGGTCAACAGCAGGTGTAATCAACCATGTTTCGCTTTCGTTATTTGAACCTGTGTAATTCGACATCTCTGCATAATAATCATCTCCTGAGAAGTTTGCAATTTCCCAATCAAGTGTTCCAATTACAACTTGAGTTGTCCATCCGTCAGTATAAAGATTACCATCTTCAAAGTCGCGTGTGTATGGGTAATCAACAACTGGCAACGACTGAATGGTAATTGATTCATCCGGTGTTGTTGTTAATGTCATACCTGAATTTACACTTACGTTTACATCAATGCTTTCTGCAACGTCGTAAGTAAGTCCGCTGAATACAACTGAGTTTTCACCATTTACGATTGTAGCGGTGAGTGTTCCTGAAATAGTTCCTGAACCTGTTACAAGGTTTAGTTGTACTTCTGTATCCTCATCTACATTTCCATAAATTCCGTTTGCATCTTGTGCTTCTACTTCAATGCTGAACGTTTGTCCAACAATTGGTGCCGGAGGTGTAACTGCTGTAATAGCCAACTGAGTTGGTGTTACGTCAGTTTCTCCGTGCCATCCGATGTAAGTAAATTCATCCTGACCAAATACGATCCATTCTGAATCGTCAGCATTGGTTCCTGCAGAAGCAGTCCAGTCTGTGTTTCCTTCAGTTACTTCAGGGAATTTACGAACGAGTGTGTGTTCTGCAGTTGCTCCGGCTACACCGGCTACATCCCACTCAACGTCTTCGGTTGGAACACCAATTACGTCGATGAGCACATCATTCTCGAATAATCCCATGGCATCGTTACCATTGAAATATGTAATAGAGCTTGTGATGTCAGCTTCGTCAAGAATAGCCTGATCAGCACTTGGGTTAGCAATTACATAAACATCGCCGATAGCTACAGTTCCTGTAAGATCTTCTACAGTTTCGCTCCAGTCGCCACCGTTAGATGCTTTCTTAATAACGTAGCTTGTCAGGTCAAGTTCTGCTCCTGTACCATTGTAGATTTCAATCGCTTTGTTGTTTGAAGAACCTTCAAGGTACTCAGAGAAGAATACGCCACCTGTTGGGAGTGGTGCAATGGTAATGGTATAAGTTGATGATGCAGTAAGAGCCATACCTGTATTAACAGCAGCGCTTATTTCAATATCTTCAACTACGTCGTATGTCAATCCTGCAATTGAAATTGAGCTTGAACCACTGGCAATAGTTCCTGTTAAGGTTCCTGCAAGGTTACCGGTACCATTGTCAAGGCTGAGTTGTACCTCAGTATCCTCGTCAACGTTTCCTGCAACACCGTTTGCATCTTGTGCTGTAATTTCAACTGTGAATTGTTGGTCTACCATTGGAGTAGCTGGAGTTACACTAGTAATAGCCAATTCTGTAGGCTCTGATAATGTTGATCCGTGCCATCCGATGTAAGTAAAGTCATCCTGGTCGAATACGATCCATTCTGAATCATCAGTATTGGTTCCTGCAGAAGCAGCCCAGTCTGTGTTTCCTTCAGTTACTTCAGGATATTTACGTACAAGTGTGTGTTCTCCTGTTGCTCCGGTTACACCGGCTACGTCCCAGTTAGCATCTTCGCTTGGTACACCAACTACGTCAATAAGTACGCCGTTTTCAAACAGACCAATTGCGTCGTTACCGTTGTACCAGGTTACACTGCTTGTAATATCTGCTTCAGCAAGAATAGCTGCATCGGCACTTGCATTTGCAATTACAAATACGTCGCCTGCAGTTAATGTACCTGAAAGCACTTCTTCTGAAGCCCAAACACCATCACCATTCGATGATTTCATCACAGAGTAGTTCGACAAATCAATGTCTGCACCCGTTCCGTTGTAAATCTCAATGGCTTTGTTGTTTGAAGAACCTTCGATGTATTCTGAAATGAATACGCCGGCTACTGGTTCATCAGCAATCGTAATTGTGTAAGTTGATGAAGCGGTAAGTGTCATGCCTGTGTTGGCAATTGCTTGTACTTCAATATCTTCAACTACATCGTAAGTTAATCCGGAGATTACTGTTTCAGATGTTCCAACAGAAATTGTTCCGGTGTAAGTAGTAGTGAATGCGCTTGAACCAGTTACCAGGTTAATTTCAACTTCTGTATCTGTATCAACATCAGTTGCAACTCCGTTTACGTCAAGCGATTCAACAGTTACATCAAAAGCAGTGTTTACAACGGGTGATACTGGCGATACTGATTTGATATTCAGTGCGCTTGCTGTGAGCAGCTCGCGAATGCTGATATCATCAATTTGCCATGTTTTACCATCACTGTCGGTTCCTGTGTATTTGAATGCAACGTAAGCTGATCCGCCAACATAAGCAGAAATGTCAATATCTCCTGAATATACATCATCAAAGCCACCTGAAGATAAGTTTGCTGTTAACGGATTCCAGGTAGCAGTTGATGGTGCACTTTCTCCGTCATAGTCAGTAGAGATGTACACTTCAATGTCTGCACCATTATAGTTGCAAGAATTATAGAATCCAAAAATTGGGTTTGTAGCAGCAGATAGATCAATTTCCGGTGAAATTAACCATGTTTCGCTGGCTGTGTTTCCGCCATCATAGTTCGACATTTTAGCAAAATGGTCACCAGAATAGGAATCTAAATACCAATCTAATGTACCAGTCACAAGCTGAGTTGACCAACCATCAGTATAAAGATCGCCGGTTTCAAAATCGCGGCTGTACGGAAGGGTAACTGCAGGTGCTTCGGGCTGAATAGTTACAGTATATGTAGAAGAAGCTGTTAAGCTCATTCCTGAGTTAGCTACCGCCTGAAGTTCAATATCTTCAGCTACATCGTAAGTTAAGCCTGTTATGGTTACTGTTGATGTGCCGTTTGACATCATGCTGGTATATGTAGAAGCAAATGTGCTTGTACCAGAAGCGAGTGTAATTTCAACTTCAGTATCCTGGTCAACGTTTCCACTCATGCCTTCTGCGTCAAGTGCCTCAACAGTTACATCGAATGCACCGTTTACAAAAGGTGAAGCAGGTGTAACGTCTGTAATAGCCAGTTGTGTTGGCAGCACATCGGTTTCTGTGTGCGATCCAATGTATGAGAACTCATCCTGGTCAAATACGATCCACTCTGAATCAGTAGCGTTGGTACCTGCCGAAGCGGCCCAGTCTGTGTTACCAGTAGTAACTTCTGGATACTTGCGAACGAGCGTGTGCTCAGCAGTTGCTTCGGTTACGCCGGCTACATCCCAAATTGCATCTTCACTAGGTACGCCAATAACGTCAATTAAATTGCTATTGTAGAATAAACCTACAGCATCGTTGCCGTTATAGTAGGTTACGCCACTTGTTATGTCTGATTCTGCAAGGATTGCTGCATCAGCACTGGAATTCGCTACAACATATACATCACCAGATGTAAGGGTTCCTGAAAGCACTTCTTCTGAACCCCATGTGCCACCACCATTAGATGATTTCTGCAATGAGAATGCTGATAAGTCAACGTCAGCACCTGTTCCATTGTAAATTTCAATGGCTTTGTTGTTTGACGAACCTTCGATGTACTCTGAAATGAATACATTCGGTGTAGCAGGTACGTCAGTAACAACAATGCTTTCGTTGGCTGAAGTAGTGAGTGTCATACCTGCGGTTGCAGAAACATTTACTTCAATAGTTTCAATCGCATCGTAAGTTAAGCCGCTAAATGTATACGAGCTTGTACCTAATGCAATAGTTCCAGTAAGTGTACCAGTTATTGAACTTGTTCCAACTGCCAGGTTAAGTTGTACATCAGTAGCAGATTCTACGTTTTGTGTAGTACCTGTACCATCCTGAGCTTCAACAGTAACGTCGAATGACTGTCCGGTATATGGTGAAGCGGGTGAAACAGATGTAATTGCCAGCTGTGTAGCAGGACTGTACTCACGAATACTGATATTGTCTACTTGCCATGTGGCATAAGAACCAGCATCATAGTAATATTTGAATGCAATATAAACATTTGCTCCATTAATAGCTGAAAGATCTACATCACCTGAGCTTACCCATGCACCATCTGTTGTTGGTTTAGTGAACGTTAGTTCTGTCCAGGTTGCACCTGAAGGATCACCAGTTCCACTATAATCTTCAGAATACATGAGTTTGAAGTAGTTTGTTGCATCTTCAGGGAAACTATAGTCCATATAGCTATCAAAGCTGATTACTTCATTGGCTTTAGCTGAAAGGTCTACTGCCGGTAAAATTAACCAGTCTTCTTCCGTATCACCTGAATTGTATCCATTCATCTTTGCAGCTTCATCTGTACTGTTGTGATACCAATTTTTGGTGTCACCTAATACACTGTAAGTATAAATATCACCTAAACCGCTAGCAAAATCAGCAGCAAAAGGGATTGTAGTTGAAGCCGGGTCAATAACATCCACAGACATTTCGCCTGAGTTGGTTTCATTTGGTATTGCGTCTGCTGCAACGATCTCATAATATACAGTAGTTCCGTCAGCTTGTGCCGGAATATCAGTATCTGTTACATAAGTATCACCAGAGCTTACGCTCATGTTAATGGTGTTGGTCAATGAACCCGATGTTGTTCCCCAATTGAGGGTAACGGTATTCAGGTCTCCGTCAGCGTCTGTTACGTCTGCTGAAACTGAGATAGCATCGCTTGAAGTTGGAGCATCTGGTATAGTTACGATATTTGCAATTACCGGAGCAAAGCTCGAGGGTGTTTCTTCTATTACTAAATTATCAACTTCCCATGTAGCTGCCTCAGAAGTAGTCGATGTATATTTAAATGCAATATGCACTGATGGTTCACCTGCATAAGCAGACAAATCAACAACATCAACAGAAGACCAGTCCCAAGTATTTCCTGCCGGACGATTAGTTATAGTTAACTTTGTCCATGTTGCAGATGAGGGATCTCCTGTACCAGTATAATCTATAGACACATAAACTTCTTGCTGATCAGCAATCGTTCCTGCATAATTTATAATCTCATCAAATGTCATTTGAATATTTGAAACTCCAGAGAAATCAATTGAAGGAGTAATCAACCAGTCAATATTTGCTAGTTGCGTTCCACTATACCCGGTCATCTTAGCATAACCAGAACTTTGGTGCCAACCTTGTGCTCCCTCGGCATCAAAGATATACATGTCCCCAAGATCAGTTTCAAAGCTATTTGAATATGGCAATGTAGCAGTTGCAGGATCAATAACATCCACAGACATTTCGCCTGAGTTGGTTTCATTGGTTGCATCGTCAACAGCTACGATTTCATAGTATACTGTTGTTCCGTCAGCTTGTGCTGTAATAGTTGCTTCATAGGTATCACCAACTGTGTTGGTCATAGCAATAGAATTGCCCAATGTGTTAGAAGCAGTTCCCCAGTTAAGGGTTACAGTACTCAGGTCGGCATCAGCATCTGTTACATTGGCTGTAATTACTATATCATCAGTTGATAAAGGTGCTGCTGGTGTAACGTTAATATCTGAAATTATTGGAACTACCAACTCTTCAATAACGATATCGTCTAATTGCCATGTTTTACCATCACTGTCTGAACCTGTGTACTTAAAAGCAATATATGCATTTCCACCTGAATATGCTGAGATATCAATTATACCTGAGTTTACTTCAGCCCAACTACCTGCTGAAAGAGTGGCGCTGAGTTGGTTCCAGGTTGCAGTAGACGGGGCACTGTATCCATCGTAGTCTGTGGAGATGTAGACCTCTATGTCTGCTCCGGAATAATTGCAACTGTTGTCAAAACTGAAAGCAACATTTGTATAAGAAGAAAGGTCGATTGTGGGAGACATGAGCCATGTTTCGCTGGCACTATTTCCACCATCGTAGTTTGACATTTCTGCATAATAATCGCTTCCAGAAAAATTACCTAGTTCCCAATCTAATGAGCCTGTAACAAGTTTAGTTCTCCAGCCATCAGTGTAAAGGTCACCTGATTCAAAATCATTTGTGTATGGAAGCGTGGAAATGGTTGCTTCATTAACGGTTAATACACCGCTAACATTGGTTGTATTGTTCCATTCGCCACCATCGAATCCGCCATAATAATAATCTCCGCCATTCAGTTGGAAACGAGAAGCATAATAATATGTTCCTGCGGGCAACCCTTGGTTTATGTTAGCCATGAATTCATCATTATTTCCCTCATCTTGGTTGTAAGTTGCAGGAATCCATTCTGTCCATGTACTTGGATCTGTATCTGTAGAGCTGATGCCAATCCATGCATCAATTCCGTCACCGGGAGCAGCGTTATCAGCATTTGTAACGCCCTCTACATAAATTTGAGCATAAACGTTAAACGGAGCATCAATGTTTGCTGTTCCATTTTCAGGCCACTGTAAATTAGCCCATCCAATTACCGGAGGAGCATTTACATTAAACGGAGCACTTACAGCACTTGTTAATGTTGCACCGGCATCTGTAGCTTCCAATGTAACGCCTGCGGCTTCTGTATCGAAGCTCAGGTCGGCGAATGCTGCAATACCGGATGTAGTTGTTACGGGAGTTGTTCCGGTCATAGTTCCGGCTCCACCGTAGGCAAGTGAAACGTCTGTTGCAGCATAGTCTACATCAACGTTACCGTTTTCATCGGTTGTAGCAACCTCAACAGCAGGGGTCATTGTTGCATCAACTTCTACATCTGTAGGTTCGGTAATGAAGCTTAGCTGTGTAGCTGCTACATCACTGGTAAACTGATTGCTTACGACGTCCGTTCCAAAGTCAGTTGCAAAGGTTGAACCTGCGACATCGGCTGTAAAGCCGTGTGCATCGGCGTCAATCATAAATTGCATGACGGCATTGTCTGTGGTGGTTTCTCCCGGCCACACATAGAGCGTAATTAGCTCACTGCCACCATCAGCGACATCAAGTTCGCCGTCTTCAATATAAAAAGTTGCAGAGCTTCCGGTTACATCTGGCTCTGTTACAATTGTTAGTGGTGTACCTGTACTTTCTTTGTATAGATAACCTCCACCGAGGTCTTCGTTCCATACGGCGGTGTTGTTTGATCCCGCATGAATTGTAACTTCTGTAACTTCTGTTGGTAAACCATCTGCTGTTCCTGCATCTGCAATATTAAATTGGAATACAGGAGTAGCAGTAGGACTTGAAGCATCCCAGTTTGTAGATGCAATGGCAGTTCCTGCTGGTTGTGTAGCACCTGTTGCGTCTGCGTAAGAGTCGGTGTCGTTGGTGCCGCCGCTTGAATAACCTGTCCAAGTAATGTCATCAACAATAACTTGCTTTGAAGTTATATTTACGATTGAAATCGTAACATCTCCTTCAATATTAATTCCTGACACATTAAATACGTGTTCATCGTAATCATCAAAAGCCACTGATGTCCCCTTTGATACACCGTTAACAAATAATTCAACTTGTCTGTTACCACCTCCGGTAAAACCTTTATAAAGCTTTACGGAAAAATCGCCTATTCCTCCCGAAATAGTAGACGAAGAAACAGCACTGTTACTAGCTAGTTCTCGCAACATTAATGCAGGTAAATTAATACCTGATCCATTAGCATCTCCATTAGCATCTCTTGATTGAACATATGACCACGTAATGCTGTTGTTTCCAACAAAGCTGTTATCTGCGTAAGAGCCTGTTGCATTTGAGTTTGTGAAGTCCTCAAGCCCTCCTTGAGCGAAACTCATCATTGGCCAGAGAAAGGCCACAATGAGCATGAGGGTCTTCAATTGTGTGTGAATTTTTCTCATAATAATTAAAATTTGGTTTAATGTTTAATGTTTAAATGTTTCTGTTTTTTTGTTTTGCAAATATCTGTTTTTTGTTTTACGTGAATATTAACTGCGGTTTAATTTAACCGTATTTACTGTTTTCGTTTTAAATCAATAAATTGGTATTGCGTACCGGTTTTTTCATCGCTCAGCACATTACTTTTTTCTGTTTCTTCCCAATCGGTTGTGTCCAGCACTGTTAAGTGCGTGTCGCAATCGAATTTTTCCAATATACGGGTCAGGTAAAGTGTGTCGGCATCATCATAAAATTGTTTGTAAATTTCTGCTCCGCCAATAATAAATGCCCGGGTCCCGTTCAGCGACTTTTTTAACTGATTTGGGTCGGTGTAAATTTCAGCTCCCTCGGCGGTATATTTTGGGTTTCGGGTTAAGATTACATTTTTACGGTTGGGCAGGGGTTTTTTTGGCAGTGATTCCCATGTTTTGCGTCCCATAATAATGGTGTGCCCGGTTGTAAGGGTTTTAAACCGCTTCAGGTCGGCGGAAATATGCCAGGGCATCTGGTTATTTTTTCCGATACCGTTGTTCAGATCGGCTGCGACGATCATGGCCAATTCTGTTTGCGATGTTTTCATACAGATACCTTACCTTTTATATGCGGATGTGCCTGGTAATTTACCAGTTCAAAATCGTCAAACACGAAATCAAACAGATTGTTGACTTCGGGGTTGATTTTCATTGTGGGCAACTCGTAAGGTTCCCGCTGTAGCTGCTCCTTTACCTGTTCAATATGGTTCAGGTAAATGTGTGCATCGCCAAATGTGTGAACAAAATCGCCGGGTTCGTAACCGGTTACCTGTGCTACCATTAGCGTTAAAAGTGCATAGCTGGCAATATTGAACGGTACGCCCAGAAACAAATCAGCGCTGCGCTGATAAAGTTGACAGCTTAGTTTGCCATCGGCCACGTAAAATTGAAAAAGGATGTGACAGGGTGGGAGTGCCATTTGCTCTATTTGCCCTACGTTCCACGCAGAAACCAAATGTCGGCGCGAATCGGGGTTTTTCTTCAGATTTTCGATGAGTTGTGATATCTGGTCGATATGGTTGCCATCGGGAGTGGGCCAGGAGCGCCACTGGTAACCGTATATGGGGCCCAGGTCGCCGTTTTCATCGGCCCATTCGTTCCAAATACGCACATTATTTTCTTTTAAATATTGAATGTTTGTCGATCCTTGCAGGAACCACAAAAGTTCGTGTATTATGGAGCGCAAATGTAATTTTTTGGTGGTAACTGCGGGAAATCCTTGTGACAGGTCAAACCTGAATTGATGTCCAAAGACCGAAAGCGTACCTGTGCCTGTACGGTCGTCTTTTTTTGTTCCGTTGTCCAGTACGTGTTGCAGTAGTTCCAGGTATGGCTTCATTTCGTTTCTTTTATGGGAAAAGGGTACGCAAGTTACAAAAAAACGCTATGTATTCCAAAAATAAGGTGCTTGCATGTGATGTGATTTAACGACCAATGAAAATTTAAAAAAAAAGGCTTTGTTTATGCTATAAAACAGGAAAATTTTCGTTAACCAACTCTTATGACAAGGTTTTTTATAGAATTATTTGATCATCTGTAGTTTGCCACCTGTAGCAAATTAATTTTCTTCATTTATCCCTGCTAAAAGGAGTCAAGATAGTCAATTTGCTTCCATTTAATGGCAGATTGCATGTAAATATGTTGATATTTAGTCGCTTGTGTATATTTTGATGAATATTTTTTTGAAAGGTTGTGAAGTATACGGGTTTATATTTAATTTCGCACACATAAACGTATAAAATTCAAAATTATGTTTTCAGGAATTGTTGAAGAGACCGGAAAGGTTGTAAAAATTGATAAAAAAGGTGAAAATGTAGACATCACCATAACTTGCTCTTTTGTTGATGAGCTGGCTATTGACCAAAGCATTTCTCACAATGGTGTTTGTTTGACTGTTGTAGATAAAACGGATAAAGATTATACTGTAACGGCTATTAAAGAAACCCTGATTAAAAGTAGTCTTGGCCAGCTTGGGCCTGGCGATCTGGTAAATCTTGAGCGTTCTGTTCGTGCCGATGGCCGCCTCGACGGACACATGGTGCAGGGGCATGTAGATCAAACCGCTACGGTTACCAACGTGGAAGAGGCTGATGGTAGCTGGTATTTTACATTCAAATACGAGGCTAAGGGCGATAATATTACTGTTGAAAAAGGTTCTGTTTCTATCGATGGCGTGAGCATGACTGTTGTGAACAGCCGCAAAAAAACGTTCCAGGTGGCTGTTATTCCATACACTTATGAACATACGGTTTTTAAAACGTACGAAGAAGGAACCATCGTCAATATCGAATTTGATATTATTGGAAAATATATTACCAAAATAGTGAAGCAAGTGCTTGGTAAAGAGTAGGTTGTGATAAAGAGATCAGAAGCGGTACTTCTTTATTGGGTGCCGCTTTTTTTGGTCACCGGATTACAATTTTTCAATCTCTTCTTTTGTTAACCCGGTATATTTTTGGATGGTATCAATAGAAATTCCATCACTCTTCATCTCATTAGCAATTTTTAATGAATTAATTTTTGCTTCATCTTTTCTAATTTGATCCTCAGCATCAACTTTTAACGACCACGCCATACTTGCTCCGTAATGTAAGTTTTCAATATGTTTCAGGTATCTTTTTCGTTCATCTTCGGATAAATTATCAACTCGCCATCGTTCTTTAGCTTCCTCAATTCCTTTTGCGTTAAAACTGTCCTTGATGTCGTTGTTTTTCAGGTAGTAAATCCATTCGTCAAGGCTATCTTTTGCAACATCGTCGAAATTGTTGACTTTAATCATGTACCATTCGGGATAAATTTGATATGGGTCTGTTTTTCCTTCTAATAGTTCTGTCTGTTTGGCAGATAGTTTCAGCTTGTCGGATTTATGAATTCCCAGAAAATCCGTTTTCCCATGGTAAACGTAGTCTTCGCCTTGTCCAAGGTCAAAATAAACGATGTTGATTGAGTAGACTTTTTTGATATTTTTGTAGGGTTCGCCAACAGAAATATATTCAGTTATTACTTTTGACGTTCCATAAGCCATCCGGTGAAAATAGTCATACTCGTTCTCATTCTGTATTTCAATAATTGCCAATTCACCTTTTGAATTCTTCACCAGTATGTCAACACGATTAAATTTGTCACTGTCAATTTTTTGATTGCTTTCGCTTTCCAAAACTGAATTAATAGTTATGTCTTCTTTAAGCAATTCAGATAAAAACCCTTCCAATACAGTATAGTCGGCTTTATTTCGTAAAAGTCGTTTAATTGCCCAATCAAATCGTATTAAGTTACTGTTGTTCATTTAATATAATTTTGAACAAATTTAATGAATTTTTAGTGATTTATTGTAACGACAGTGAAAGCCGCCTTGGGCTTAGCTACTTGTTCGGTTTTAAACCACATTAATTCTAAACCATTTGGCAGCGAGTTTCAGAATTTCCCGTTGATCGCCTTCCAGGAAAAGATGATGATTGCCCAATGGGTGTTCTCGTAACTTGTGCAAATCTTCAGGTGGCATTTTCACCTCAATTTGGGTTCGGCACGCATTGGGTGATTTGGGTCTGGAAATAACCTGCGCCAGTGATAAGAACATTTTTTTCAGTTCGGCATCGAAACGGAACACGGTTAATGTTTCTGCTTTCAGGTCGCCTTGTATGGCGGTGCTTAGATCGGTTTCAAAATGGGTTGGTATGGTAAATTCATTAACCTTTGAAGCAGGAATTGTGCAATGCGCAAACTTTGCTGTTTCCGGTGTAACTTTGTTAATGTTGGCCATCCATGGAATTTCTCCCAGCAGCGACCGGGCAAACATCATGCCCGTGATACTGGTCAGGTCGCCTTCGCAACCGGCCGGAATTTGTCGGTCGTTAAGCAATGCCAGCGACAAACAGGCTGTAACGCCTTTTTCTTTAACCAGCGGGAAACACTCTACTGTAATGGCATCGAGCAGGTTATCGTGAATGGTTTTTTGCATCAGGCTATGCACCTGCGAAGCTGCAATGAGTTTGGGGTTTTCGCCGGTATTGTATTGTTGGTCGAAATCTTCTGAGCGCTTGCATTTTTTGAACGAAGGCAGGGCAGCCCAGGAAATGGGAACAAGGTCAATTCCAAATCGCTCCTTCAGTGTAGTTTCCGACACATCTGAGGCCACAAGCCAATCTGAAACTCTTCCAATCAGTCCGAGCTGCTTGTTGTTTAATGTCTCGGAGGTGTTGATGATTTGTTGCAGGTATTTTACTTTCTGCGGGAAATCTTCGTCGCGAATGTCTGTTAAAAACGATGTTTTTCCGTGAATATCCAAATAGGCTTTAGTTTCGGTGGCCGAGGCATAGGAGTTATCTTCTTCGTGTGCCCACATTCCCACGTGCGACATTTTTGCAGTAATTTCAGTGGCTTCTTTTTCTGAACCACCTGTTATGAAGAATATTACATCGGGGTGGGTATGTGTAAACTGAAATGTATCTTCCGGCACATAATCTGACAATAATTGCAATCCTTTATCGAATATTTCCTGTCCGGCACCTTTATGTGCAATCATTTTTACATTGAGTTTTCTCATTTTCTATGGTTTCAGTTGTTTTATAATGGCAAGATACAATAAAAAGAAGTATTATAAAATTCAATTGATTCAGGATTTTTTGAGTGACAATGATCCCCAGCTTGATTATGCCTTAAAATTAATACGGGAGAAAACAACAGAATAAAAGTACATCAATGCTAATATTAAAACAGTCTTCCGAAAATAAATTTTGTTAGTTTACGTTTGTTATTTAAATTAACTCAAAAATATTGTATATGCGAAACATAGTTTTAATTGTCATCTTATTTGTTATCAGTGTTCAGGCACAAGGAAAAAATCCACCGGGAACCGTTGAAATTAGTGACGGGTTTTATTGTGACGAAACGGAAACTACCAATTTATCGTGGCGGGAATATATGCATTGGACAAAGAAAATTCATGGCCTGGAGTCTGCTAAATTTAAAGCAGTTTTACCTGATACCGTTGTTTGGGAATTGCAACCTTATGTGGAGTTTTATTTGCAGCACCCGGCTTACGGGCAATATCCTGTTGTTGGTGTAAGTTATGAACAGGCGGTTGCTTTTTGTAAGTGGCGTACAGCCCGGGTAAATGAGAAGATTTATCTTGATGAGCATAAAATTGATTACGAACCCGGTCAGGAAATTCCCAATTTACCGAAAATATATGAATATCGCCTGCCTACAAAGGCTGAGTGGGAGCAAATCGCCAAAGCTGACTTTTCGAAAAAGGGGCAACGGAAATTTTCACGCAAAAAGTACCGCAATAAAGAGAAGTATAACTTTTTTACACCCAAACCGGACAAAAATGAGGAGAAATCCATTTATGACAAGGAGGGTTATTTTATCAGGAGAACGGACAAATATTTCCCCAATAGTTTAGGTGTGTACAACATTTTGGGCAATGTAGCCGAAATGGTTGCCGAAAAAGGCGTGGCCAAAGGCGGCTCGTGGGTTCATAAAGCTGATGACGTGAGTGTTGAAAAAGATTTTGAATATTCAAAACCTACAAAATGGCTGGGTTTTCGTTGTGTTTGCGAGCGTGTTGATAAGAAAAAATAATTAAAACAATTTTTTCCTGTTTTGAGCAATGCATGACCTATCAATTGATTATTCTTTTTTTGCTTCAGGTCAAAAAAAGAATCAAAAAAACCCCGCC
>CAYPSX010000037.1:0-23696 GCA_964413185.1 uncultured Bacteroidales bacterium | reverse complement strand
ATTTTTTCATTGTGGGGAATGAAGATGTCCACGGGAACCGTTCTGCCCGATTCATCACCTGCCGTAACCGTAACAGTGGTGAGTCCGGGGGTGAGCTTTTCAACCCCGCCGGCGGCGGTGATGGCTGCGAGTAAAAAAGGAACCAGGAATGATTTAATTCTTTTTTTTCGTCGGCTGGTGTTTCAGAAAAAGCAAATGCAAAGACCGGGTATGTTCGATAATCTGTTCTGTGGATGTGTAACAAATTTGAAAAATCGGCCTCGAACTTTTTGTAATCAACATAGTCGATAGTTTGCAACGGGATATCGCGCGGGATATCGGCAATAATTACATTGTATTGTTTGCGATTTTTTCCTCTGAATATTTCCTCCCAGTCGGGCTTTTGCTGGTTAAAAAAGTATTCATAAGGATTAATGTTCCATGCAAACTTGCCCATATCGGTCATGCACCAACCGGCAAAACGGAGCGGGTTCGATTCTATTGGAATAGCCCCTCCTTCAGGCGTAATGCGCAGCTCAATGTGCATCGGAAAATTACGAATCCCGGTTTGTTTTCCAATGAATTGAAGTTTTTCGAGAAAAATTTGATGCGTATTATCAATGACTTTAATTGAAGTAAAGTATGCCCTGTCGCTTACATCTTTGGCATTGGTAAAAATATGCTCATAAATATTCAGAATAACGGGGTCTCCTTCTTTGTCAAAATATACGTCAACAGCGTATTCGTCGCCGGGAATCAATTGTTCAACCAGAAACTCAGTACTATCCATCACAACATCGGGGTATACTCCTTTCACCTGTTCCAGCTCTATTTCCAAATCGCTCAAGGTCTGCTTCCAATCCTCATCATTTTCAACCACATAAATACCCATAGAAAAGAAACCCACTGCGGGTTTGATGACGAAAGGAAATCCAAAGCTTTCTGTATCAAATCCTTTCAAGTCTTTCAGGCTTACTTTTTTGTATTTAAAATCAGGGTATAGCGGTTTAAGCATGTCGCGGAACCGCCCTTTATCTTTAAAAATATTGATTTGTCCGGGTAGTTCAGTATGAGCCAAATGCTGATTGATCCAGGCGATTGTATTTTCGGAGTTCACATACAGCAACGGGTTTTCTTCATATTGCTGTACTGCTGACTGATCGGCAATGAGCTGATTTTCAATTCCCGGAGCTAGTTCACGTGCTACTTGGGTATCTACAACCGGGTAATTATTCTTTTTTATGGTTTCGATCAAAAGGTCAGAAACATAAGGTTTATCTACTAATAACATAATATTAAATTTATTCAGGATTATTTAAAAATCCCAAAACTATATCAAACTGAAACACACAGAAATAAAAAACTATGTGCATATTGAATCAACCAGCAAACAAAATTAGTTAAGAAAAGTTTTTAATGATTACCATTTATCATAGTGAACACGGGCATTGTCGTAACGGTAATCTTCGCCCAAATCTTCATCGGGTACGCCAATCGGAAACAGTGCAAATGGTTCCAAACCTTTTGGAACATCAATTACATCCAAAACACCATCTATGCGTGGCTTCACGCTCCAAAGTGCCACCCAAACGGTACCCAGGCCTAATTCATGTATGGCCAGTTGCATATTTTGGGCTGCACAGGAGCAATCCTGCGGATAAAAACCGGGAAAACCTTCTTTTCCGGGATCTCCAACTAACAAAATAGCGGCTTGCGCTTGCTTAAACATTTCGTTGCCATCGTCTACTTTATCTGCCAGGGTATTGAGTTTTTGGCGGTCTTTGATAACAACAAAATGCCACGGACGGCCATCACCGGCGCTTGGGGCATTCATTCCCGCTTCCAAAATTGTTTTAATGTCTTTTTCATCTACAGGAATATCTTTAAACTTGCGGATGCTCCTGCGACTCATTATTGCTTTTATTGTATCCATAGTCATTCAAATTTTAATTTTCGTTACTCATTTTGAGGTTTCGAATATAGAGATTTATGATGAAACAAGCATGGATCAGTCTTGATTATTGATTTTTCGATTTCTGTAAATGAAGCTATAAGTGTTATAAAACCACATATTTACAATTTCTTGAGGGTCATTTGAAAAAGTTGCGGGTTAATATAAAAACTGTATTTATATCACAAAGCATTTGATAAAACAAAGTTTAGGTTGTCCCACTTTCATTAACACAATAACACAAACTCTCGCAAAAATAATAGAACGCTGATTTTGCTGATTATTTTTTTGATGCTTGATTAAACTATAAAACAACTATTTTGTTTAACGATTACAATAAAAACTTAAACAAAATGATAGATTTCAGTAAACACTCCGGAATATATACGCTTAAATCGCGCCAGGTTTTAAATACAACGATGGAAACTGCGTGGGAACTATTATCCAATCCGGCAAATCTACAGAAAATAACACCTGCTAAGATGGGGTTTCAGATCACCTCCGGGAAGCCTGAAAAAATGTACGAAGGACAAATTATAACCTACAAAGTTGCACCGTTTGCCGGCATTAAAACCAATTGGGTTACCGAAATAACGCATGTAAAAGAAGGAAGTTATTTTATTGATGAGCAACGATTTGGCCCTTATAAAATGTGGCACCACGAACACCATATTTCGCCATATAATGACGGAGTTTTAATGCATGACCGAATTAGTTATAAAATCCCCTACGGTTTTGCAGGAAATATTGCACATACATTGTTCATTAAAAAGCAATTGCTGAATATTTTCACATTTAGGGAGCAAACCCTTGATGAACTTTTCAATACAAAAAAACAGCCTGCTAAAAACGTTGATTTTGTTTCCTGATAATAGGTTTTAGCAGATATTCCAGACCATTGAGCCTGATTTCATACATAGTTTGCAGCATCATGCCCAATTTGCCTTCGGGAAAACCTTGCTGACTAAACCACACCAGATAATGCTCTGGTAATTGATGAACATATCGACCTTTATATTTGCCAAAAGGCATTTTCATGGCTACGAGTTCTTCGAGAAAATGTTTATTTGGCATTATTTCTACATTATAATGATGTTCTTTCCGTTCGAATGTCCTTTTTCAGCATATTCATGAGCAGATGCAATTTCATTTAAGGAAAAAGATTGGTCAATTTGCATTTTCAGTTTCCCATTTTTCATCCAGTCGGCAACAATTTCGAGATCTTCGGGCACGTGTTTCATCAAGAGGGTTTTCACCCTTTTCCCTTTTGTAAAAAGTTGTGCAAGTTTATGAATGAGAATTTTCGGTCTGGGTAATGTATTGATGTAAACACCACCCGGGTTTAACAGGTGTTTGACCTGCAAAAAACTATAATTTCCGGCCACATCAAAGAAAACATCTACCTTTTCTTTCATTCCTTTAATATCTTTCACATTGTAATCGAGGTATTCATCGGGCTCATATTGCATTACAAAATCCTGGCTTTTCATGCTGCTCACTGCAATAATTTTGGCCCCCATAATTTTTCCAATTTGCAAAGCCACATGCCCTACTCCACCGCTTGATCCGTTGATGAGCAACGTTTGCCCCTGTTTTAGGTTCCCTTTATCGCGCAACGCCTGAAGGCTTGTCAATGCAACCATAGGTGCGGCAGCAGCTTGCTCCACAGATACCTCATCCGGTCTTTTGACAAAACACTTTTCGGTACCTTTGGCATATTCACCATACGCTCCGCCGTAAGTATTATCAAGAACGCCCATAACCTCGTCGCCGGGCTTGAACCGCTTTACTCTTAAGCCTGTTTTCACAACTATGCCTGCCACATCGTAGCCGAGTGTAATCGGAAAAGGTGCACCCAAAATAAACCGGTGCTTGCCTTGGCGCTGCTTCCAGTCAATAGGATTAACAGATGCTGCATGTACTTTTATGAGTAGTTGATTCGCCTTAATTTCAGGTAACTTTTGTTCTTTCACTTCCAAAACATCTGGGCTCCCAAATTTTTTGATTACGGCAAACCGGGCTTTTTTGGGTATTTCTATCATAGATTCTGTCATTTTTCCTTTTTATGTAGATTAGGACAAATGTAATGATTACTGAACAATTATAATAACCGTAATTGTTTTTAAACATTCGCGTTAAATGAAATGCATTTTTATCCTACTTTTGCCGGACGAAATATAAAACAGAAAACGAATGAACAGAAAAACAAACTCAAAACCACACAACATTATGTTTTTCAGTCGCTGGAGTCGAAAAAACTATGCGGCCTTCCGATCGCAGGGCAAGCAGGTAATGATTTCGACCATGGTTATGGCTGCGTCATTGACATTTGAAACCCAAAAAGCCACAGCACAGGTTGACACGACTGATAACCAGCAAGTTTACGAACTTGACGAAATTGTTGTAAGTGGTGAGCAAGAACCGGTAGCATTCTCCAAAATCGCGAGAATCGTTACGGTGATGAACAAAAAAGAGATTGAGCAAGCACCGGTCAGCGATCTGAACGAGCTCCTGGAATACGCGTTAAGTCTGGACATCAGGCAGCGCGGACAAGATGGAGTTCAGGCCGACATTGCCATGCGTGGCGGCACCTTTGACCAAACCCTCATTTTACTCAACGGCATCAATCTCTCCGACCCGCAAACCGGGCACCACAACCTCAACCTTCCATTAAGCTTATCAAGCATTGAAAGAATCGAAATTCTTGAAGGTCCGTCAGCCAGGGCATTTGGTGTAAATGCGTTTAATGGCGCCATCAACATCATTACCACAGCATCGCCAAAAAAACGTACTTCTGCGTTACTGGAAGCCGGACAATACGGACTTTTGAAGCAAAATGTGGCATTGAACACCCGAACAGCGAACATTGCCCACTTTATTTCAGCAGGACACAAACAAAGCAAAGGTTATTTATCCGATGAAGCGTTGAATAATACAGACTTCAACGTTTCAAACTTGTTTTATCACGGTAAATGGGGTGTTTCAAACCAGGAAGTAAACCTTCAGGCAGGTTACAATCGCAAAAATTTTGGCGCAAACAGCTTCTATACACCGGCTTTCCCGGAACAGTTTGAGGCTACGGAAACCTTTTTCAGCAGCGTTCAATATCGGTTTTCGAATGGCAAAACAACCATCAATCCCTCGGTTTATTTCAGAAGGCACAACGATCGTTTCGAACTTTTTCGCGACACCGCGCCCGACTGGTACACTTCGCACAATTACCACAGCACAGATGTAGCCGGCGCACAAATTCCGGTTGCTTTTCGTAGCAAAATTGGCACGTTTTCGATGAATGCATCATTCCGTTATGCACACATTTACAGCAACATATTAGGAAAAACCATGGAACAGGAGAAACCCGTACCGGGCGAAAATGCATTTTTTTCCAAAGAAGATGAACGACTCCATGCCAGTTTACATGCAAATTACGCGCTCGATCTGGATAAGTTCTACCTTTCAGCCGGCATTATGATGTCGCATTACAACATTTTGAATCGCACAAAAACCTATCCGGGCGCAGAGGTAAGTTATGAAATATTGAAAAACTTCAGGATTTTTGGTGCATACAATGAAGCCCTGCGCCTCCCTACATTTACAGATTTATATTACGCCGGCCCGACCAATATTGGCAATCCCGATTTAAAACCAGAAGAATCGAAAACAGTGGAAACAGGTCTCAAATACATCAATTCAATAATAAGATTACAAGGAGCGTTTTTCTACAGGCAGGGCAAAAACATCATTGAATGGGTAAAAGCAAAAGATGCTCCTGAAAATACCAAATGGCAAACCGACAACATCGCAAAACTACACACGAAAGGCTTGGATATTTCAGCCAGCATAGCAGTGCGAACAAGGTGGAAAAGCTCGCCGGTAAAGCAAATAAAACTCAGCTATGCTTATATTGATGTTTCAGAGGCCTCATCAATATACATTACAAAATATGTGGCCGATCATTTGAAACACAAAGCCTCGGGACGTATTAGTCACATAATCTACAAAAATTTTTATGCTGAGTGGGGGGTTCATTACCAGGACAGAAACGGAACTTACACAGTTTTTAATAATGGTGCATACGGAGATGAAGTTCCCTATTCACCTTTTTGGCTCATAAATTTAAAAACTGGCTGGCAATCGGGCAAGTGGAATATTTACATGACCATCGCGAATTTGTTCGATAAAAAATATTATGACTTGGCCAATGTACCCCTGCCGGGAAGGTGGATGAAGGTTGCATTGCGATTTGCATATTAGTGTGAGTTTGTAAATTACAGAGTTCAAATTATCTAAGCCCGTCCTTCGTCCCAGGTTACATTTATTTATACACTGATAATTTATTCCGTACCCACGATCACTAACAAAAAAACTCTCGTGACATGTTTATAGTCAACGGGAGTTTTTAAAAAAATTGAATACTAATTAGAGCCTGTCTATAAAGTCAGAGTGTCCAGTGAATAAACTCCATTTTCAAGGCTTTCGAAACTCAAAGTCGTTGAGTTTACTGGTGTAAATGATACGAGTTTGAGTGAGAATAACGCAGAAAATGGAGTTTATTGACGGACACTAATTAATCGTCATCTTTAACAAAAAGCGTCATTACACCGGCAATCAATAATGAAACCCCGCCAAGGACAAGCGCATAGATTGCTTCGGTATCGAACCAGAATTTCACAAAAAAACCGAGCAAACTTGCTGCAAGGATTTGCGGGATCACGATAAAAAAGTTGAAAATTCCCATGTACACGCCCATTTTATTTTGGGGCAATGAGCCGGTGAGAATGGCGTACGGAATAGCCAAAATACTCGCCCAGGCCAGTCCAATTCCCACGAAAGGCAGTAGCAACAAAAATCCGGTATCTTGTATCCAAAACACAGCCAAATAACTTAGTCCGCCAACTAGCAATGAAAGCATGTGGGTTATGCGCCGGTTTGTAACGCGTGCCATGAACATGAGAAAAAAGGCAAATACTGCTGCAAAGCCGTTGTAAACACCAAAGCCGACACCAACCCAATCGGCACCGTCGTTGTATGATTTACGAATTTCTTTCAGGCGGGTGTAAAAAGAGAAATCGCTTCGCATTCCCGGGGGCAATTGAATTTCGCCTTTATCAGCAAACCCGGACACAACACTAAGTGTGGCATAGGGTATGTCGGGTGTTTCTCTGTTCATTTGCTTTTTCAACGATGCCAAAGCTTTCCGGAGCCCTTCTTTATCAACGCCTTTATATCCTTCAAGCGAACCCTGGAGTTCTTTCCCCAGGTCTTTTTCATTAAAAATTTTATTACTCAGAAAGAATTTGACCAGATTTACAGTGGCAGAAACATCTTCGCCCTGAGACAATTTTTTATCATATCTTGCCAATTCCTTTAGCAAATTGGCCTCTTTTTCTTCATCTACCAAACCTTTAGAAGACATTTCATCGAGTTCATGGGTAAGAAAAGTAACCATTTCCTTATCCACTTTCATATCGTATTTATCGGCAGTAACACCATTCGTTGTATAAATCCACATGGCAAAAAGCGCAAACCATGAGAAAAACTGGACAATGGCCAATTGCTTCATGGCCAGTGGCATGGTGTTTAAATCATTAAAAATAGATGTGAGTCCATTTCGTTTGTTTTTAGTTTGCAACAATGCCGATAACAACTCAAAAAGGGCAAATACAATTAACCCGAACGAAAGAATAAAAACTTCTTTTTCAACATGAACATAATAAAAAAGAGCTGTTAATCCCACGCCCAAAATAAGGGCAACAATGCCGACCCGCAGTGAGCGGGTAATAGCACCTTTGGTTTCGGCATGGTCATCTTCTGGAGCATCTTCCTCATAATCGTCGAATTCCTTCAGCTCTTCCGGTGAATATTCTTTGGTTCTGATCACTGTCCAAAGCACAGCAAGGAAAAAAACAGCACCACCTATATAAAATGAAAATTTCACAGAATCGGGAATAACACCTTCCGGGGCAGTATTTGAAACACCAATCCAGTTGGTCATCATGTAAGGAAGCAGCGATGCTACAACAGCGCCGGTACCAATAAAAAAGCTCTGCATGGCAAAGCCTGCGGTTCGCTGCTTAGACGGCATCATATCGCCAACAAAAGCGCGGAAAGGCTCCATAGAGACATTTATGGAAGCATCCATAATCCAGAGCATTCCGGCAGCCACCCATAACACTGGTGAGTTCGGCATGACAATCAACGCCAAAGAAGCAAAAATGGCGCCCACAAGGAAGAATGGCCGTCTGCGGCCCAGTCTGCCCCAGGTTTTATCGCTCCAATGGCCAATTATCGGCTGTACAATTAGCCCTGTAACGGGAGCCGCGATCCAGAGAATGGGAATATTATCTACATTGGCACCCAATGTTTCAAAAATACGGCTCACATTGGCATTTTGTAAGGCAAATCCAAATTGAATTCCGAGAAAACCGAAACTCATGTTCCAAATTTGCCAAAAACTTAATTTAGGTTTTTGTTTCATTCTTATAGTTTTTTTGAGAAAAATACGAAAGCATTTTCCTCTTCATTTTTTTTAAAACTGATTATATAATGATACATTTTCGGTTCTTTCAAACCGAAAACAAAATAGTAATCTTTACAAAAGCAAAAGCTTTGCACAAAAACGGCAAAGATTTTACAATTATATGTCGTAAAAATTCGTTTCACGAAATTTCTAATAACAACAATATGTCAAAAAAAATATACTCCCCTGAAAATGGGGCTTTTATGAGAGAAAATAAGAAGAAATCAAATCATTTAAGGTGCCACTAATATACAAAAAATTGTTGATTTTCAATTTTCTGCCAAACAAATCGTTAAAATGTAGAATTTCGTACAATCAGTTTTGTTGGGATAATTTCGGTACGGGGAGGCAATTCTGTTTCACTTTCAATACGCTCAAGCAATAGCTTTGCAGCGGTTTTGCCCATTAAATAGCCATTTTGCTCAATGGTTGTCAGCGTTGGATCCGATAACCGTGAAACTATTCCATTAGTAAAACCTACAATGGAAACCTGTTCGGGTATTTTCAGTCCTTCTTCTTTAAGCGCCATCATGGCACCAAGTCCGGTTATATCATTTACCGTAAATATGGCTTCGGGTATTCGTTTATCGGCGATTAACTTCTGCATGGCAGCTTTTCCTTTTTCAAAATTGTCTGCCTCAATTACATTTTCTTTTTTTAACGGCACGTTATATTTCTCCAGCGCCTGGCGATATCCGGTAAGTCGTTGGTGACTGATAATCAAATTCTCGGGGCCTTTTAAATGTACTATATCTTTGCAACCTGTATTAATAAGGTATTCAACAGCATCGAAAGCAGCACGTTTATCGTCAATAATTACATTGTCGGCATTTACACCTTCGCATGTACGATCGAAAAACACAATGGGCACACCGGCTTTATTGGCATCTCGGAAATGCTCGTAATCTGTGGTTTCTTTGGTACGCGAAACCAAAAGGCCGTCAACCCGGCTTCCCAACAATGTTTTAGTGTTATGAATTTCGCGTTCAAAAGACTCGTTTGATTGACTGATAATTACGTTATAACCGGCTTCGCTGGCCACATCATCAATACCACTAATTACAGATGAAAAGAAATGGTGCACAATTTCCGGGACTATAAGACCAATAACATGGCTTTGCCTGCTTTTTAAGCTCAATGCGATAGAATTAGGCTGGTATCCCATGCGCTGTGCATATTCAACCACACGGTCTTTTGTTTTCTGGCTGATATCGGGATGATCTTTCAATGCTCGTGAAACTGTTGAGGCTGAAATACCGAGTTCCCTTGCAATATCTTTTATGGTAATAAATGAATTTTTCATAAACAGAACAACCTCTATTCTTAGTTTGTTAAAGAAATTGAAAGATACAATTAAAAATTGGTTAAAAGAAAAAATAGTGCAATCGATTGCGGTCTCGTTTGCGTAAAAAAAAACGTGTAATTTCTTGATTTTTAAGCTATATAGAATAATTTTGTAAAGGAGAAATTAAGAAATCATTAAATCATTTTTAAGGTTAAATGTTTTAAATTTTATGAAGTAAAACTAATGCGATGAAAATTGTAAAATCTATCTCTGTAAAATTACTACTTGCAGGCCTCCTTATAATGACCAGCTCGTCGGTTTTTGCACAAAAAACCGTTTCAGGAGAGGTTAACGACATGGATGGCAACACATTACCTGGAGTAAACGTTACGATACAAGGAACGACTTCAGGTACAATAACAGGAACCGACGGCCAATACAGTATAAAAGTTCCCGGGAACGACGCTGTGTTGGTTTTTTCGTTTGTAGGATATGTTACCGAAGAAAAACGAGTAGGTGACCAAACCAAAATTGATGTGGTTATGATGCCCGACATTGAGTCGCTGGGCGAGATACTGGTAATCGGATATGGTGTGCAAAAAGAAGAAGATGCCACCGGTTCGGTACAAGCCATTAATGCCCGCGATTTCAACAAAGGTGCAATTACTTCGCCGCAAGACCTGCTTACAGGTAAAGTAGCCGGTGTACAAATCACCAGCAGTGGCGGTGCACCGGGTGAAGGCTCGCAAATACGTATTCGAGGTGGTGCTTCGCTATCGGCCACAAACGACCCCCTCATTGTTGTAGATGGTGTCCCAATTAGCGGTGGCGGCATTTCAGGATCGCGTAACCCGCTGAATACCATCAACCCAAACGACATTGAAACATTCACAGTTCTCAAAGATGCATCGGCAACCGCTATTTACGGTTCTCGTGCATCCAACGGAGTAATCATCATTACCACCAAAAAAGGAAAAGCCGGTGAAGAAATGAAAATTACCTACAATGGTAAACTAAATGCATACGTAGCCAACAAAAAAGTGGATGTTCTTGGTGCTGAAGAATTTTTCAATCTGGTAGAAGAAAAATACCCAAACCAAATAAATATGCTGGGCACCGCTGACACAGATTGGCAAGATGAAATTTATCAAAACGCATTCGGTACAGAACACAATATAGCTGCTTCAGGGGCATACAAAATGCTTCCATACCGTGTTTCGGTTGGATACAGCAACAACGATGGTATTTTAAAAACAGACAATAACGAGCGTTTTACCGGATCACTCAACCTGAACCCAACATTTTTAGATGATCATCTTAAAGTGAATGTTAATGTTAAAGGATCAAACATTCAAAATACATTTGCCAACCGCGATGCTATTGGTGCTGCAATTCAGCATGACCCAACCAAACCTGTAAAAAGCGACGAAACATACACCCCTTACTACACAAACGATGTAGATGGCGATGAAGTTGCTGATACAATTCTAATGCCTGAAACCGACTATGGCGGGTATTGGTCCTGGATACAAGGTGAAGCCGGAGGTTACAGACCAATTGAACAAGCTACCAGTAACCCGGTTGGCCTGCTTAATATGCGTGATGACCAGTCAACCGTTAACACTTTTATTGGTAATGCGCAAGTGGATTACAAATTACACTTCTTCCCGGACCTTAAGTTAAAACTCAACCTGGGTTACGATTATTCCAATGGCGAAGGAGAAATAATAGTTCCTTCTCACGCACCATGGACTTACGACCCGATAAACGGAGGTGGTACATTTAACGAATATGAGCAAACTAAGAAAAACCAGCTATTGGATTTCTATGGAAATTATGTTAAAGAAATAGCAGCCATTGATAGTAAAGTTGATTTTATGGCTGGTTATTCATGGCAACGCTTTTACTATAAAAACGATGCCATCAATGGTAATTACATCCAGGACTCAGAAATCAGCCCTATTTCAGGACAACCGGGCATGTACAGAAAAACCTTCGCTGGCAGTCCCTCACGGACATTCAACATCGACAGCCTGTACGATGAAGGTGAACTATTACTCATCTCCTTTTACGGCCGCTTGAACTATAGCCTGAAAGACAGGTACCTGGTTACCTTAACCATGAGAGAAGACGGAACATCACGTTTCTCACCTGACAATCGCTGGGGCTTCTTTCCTTCGGTAGCAGTGGGCTGGAAAATACACAAAGAATCGTTCATGCAAGGCATCGATGTTTTATCAAAACTCAAACTAAGAGCCGGCTGGGGAGTTACCGGGCAGCAAGATGTTGGCGGTTACTATGAGTGGATGCCAAGATATACCTACAGTTTGAACGGAGCATCCTACATGTTAGGAGACACATATTACCAAACAATCAGGCCTGAGGGCTATGACGAAAGTTTGAAGTGGGAAGAAACCACTACGTGGAACATGGCATTCGATTATGGTTTCCTCGAAGACCGTATTAGTGGTTCTATCGATGTATACTATCGCGAAACAAAAGACCTGCTCAACTACATTCCGGTTCCCGCTGGTAGTAACCTCACCAACTACATTAATACCAACGTAGGAAACATGGAAAACAGAGGTGTTGAATTTGCGATCAACGGTAAACCCATTTCTACTAAAGATATGGTATGGGATATTGGTTTGAACATGACTTACAACCAGAATGAAATCACGAAACTAACCCTTTCCGAAGACCCCGATTACCTGGGCGTTGAAACCGGTGGAATTTCCGGTGGTGTTGGTTCTACTATTCAAATGCACAGCGTAGGTTATTCAACCAACTCTTTCTTCGTATACGAACAAATATACGATGAAAACGGGGACCCGATTCCCGGTTTATTTGTAGACCAAAACGGCGACGGAACAATTGATGACAATGACCGTGTACACAAAGAAAATCCGAACCCGGACCTCACCTTTGGTATCAGTTCATCATTTAACTACAAAAACTGGTATTTATCATTTGCAGGAAGAGCTAATTTTGGCAACTATGTGTATTATAATGTTGATTCAGAAAACGGCGTTTACGAACGTTTGTACAGAAGTGAAGGCCCCTACCTGAGCAATGTAACAAGCACTGTTTACGATTCTGATTTCGACACACCCTGGTATTTGTCAGATTATTACATCAGAAACGGTTCATTCTTTAGAATGGATAATATAACGTTAAGTTATTTATTTGAAGATGTTGCACAACAAGGCTTTAACGTAACAGTGTCGGGGACAGTAAATAATGCATTCCTAATCACCAAATACGAAGGATTGGATCCGGAATTGACCAATGGAATTGACAACCGGATTTATCCAAGGCCAACATCTTTTGCACTAGGTGTTAACGTAACTTTCTAAAACATTACAACCATGAAATATATAATTAAAATAGCAACAGTATTATTAGGCTTTGTATTTTTGTATACTTCGTGTCTAAACGACTTAGATACAGAGCCCTTAGATCCGGACGAAACAACTGCCGATATTGTTTTCGACGAGCCCGGAGCATACAAAGCATACCTGGCCAAACTGTACGCGGGTCTGGCCGTTTCTGGTCAGGAAGGACCGGCTGGTATGGCTGATATCAGCGGTATAGATGAAGGATTTGGACAATACCTCCGCGGATACTTTTACCATCAGGAGTTCACAACTGATGAAGCAGTAATTGGCTGGAACGACCAAACCATTAAAGATTTCCATGCTCATAGTTGGGGAGCCAGTGATAATTTTATTGCTGCCATGTACTACCGAATTTATTATCAGATTTCGATAGCTAACGAGTTCCTCCGTGCCACAACGAACGAAAAACTGGATGAGCGTGGTGAATCAGCTCAAACAAAAGCCGAGGTTGCACAGTACAGGCTTGAAGCCCGGTTCTTACGTGCATTAAGCTACTGGCATGCGCTTGACCTCTTCGGTGGTGGCGTTCCATTTGTCGATGAAAACGATCCGGTAGGTTCATTTATGCCCGAGCCTATAACCAAAGAAAGCCTTTTCACTTTTATTGAATCGGAACTTAAAGCCATCGAAGACGATATTACAACTGTAGGCACAAACGAATATGGTCGTGCCGATCAGGGAGCTGTGTGGACACTTCTGGCCAAATTGTATTTGAATGCCGAAGTGTATATCAATGAGGCAAAATATACAGAAGTTATTACCTACACCAAAAAAGTCATTGAACAGGGGCCCTATTCTTTAGAAGACAATTATGAGCAGCTTTTCCTGGCTGACAACGGGGATTTATCTGAAGTAATTTTCCCTATCATTTACGATGGAATACAAACGCAAACTTATGGCGGAACGAACTTCATTATTCATGCCGCTGTAGGTGGCGACATACCCACATCAGAGTTCGGCATAGGTGGTGGCTGGGGAGGTATACGCACCACGAAAGCGCTGGTAAACAAATTTAGTGACCCATCCGGAGACACAGACACAAGAGCTATTTTTTATGGCGAAGATTATAGCCAATCTTTAGAAATTGGAGACATCTCCGACTTTCAACAAGGCTATGCTGTTGGGAAATTCAAAAACGTAACCAGCTCAGGTGAACAAGGCTCCAGCCAGGATTATCCGGACACTGATTTTCCGATGTTCCGCCTTGCAGATGTATACCTCATGTATGCTGAAGCGGTTATAAAAGGAGGAACCGGAGGAAATATAGGCGATGCCGTTATTTACGTTAATTTAATACGCCAGAGGGCTTATGGAGATGCATCAGGAGATGTTGATGCTACAGACCTCAACGAACCCGACTTCATACTTAACGAAAGAGCACGCGAGCTATATTGGGAATGCCATCGCCGTACAGACCTTATTCGCTATGAAAAACTAACCAGTGGCGATTATCACTGGCCATGGAAAGGCAATACACAAGATGGCACTGCAACAGATGAAAAATACAACCTGTTCCCGTTACCCTCATCAGATGTTAACGCAAACACCAATTTATCACAAAACCCTGATTATTAATCTAAAATACGCAGAACAATGAAAAACATAAAATATCTCATATTCATCATCCTGGGTATTTGGCTCTTTGCTTCTTGCGAAGAAGACTTCGAAAACCCGGTACTCCATACGGATGAAATTGTACCTCCGGGCATGACTATGGGCTTCACTGACCTGGTAATGACTGAACAAGATACCAGCAATACTGTAGAATTCTCATGGACCCCCGTAGAGTACAATCTCGACAATACACAAGCACCTACTTACAAGTTACAATTAAAACATGTAGACAGTACAGATTATTTTGAACTTGCAAGTACGACAGAAACCCCCTACACAACTACGGTTAAAGAACTCAATTCCAAAATAGTAAAAGAAGGGTTCCCCGTTGATGTGGCGCTCGATTTCCAACTACGCGTATTATCTTTTATTCAAACTTCAGGAGGTGGATCACAGCTTGAAACTCCTTCTGACGTTGTAGACTTGCAACTTACCGCCTTTGAAGCGGTTGTTGAACCGGCATATTTGTGGGTTCCCGGCGATTACCAGGGATGGGGTCCGGGTGAAGCACCAAACGTATATTCGCCAGAAGATAACGGCATATATAATGGATATATTCATTTCCCACCGGGAGGAACTTTCGAATTCAAATTCACCTCTGACCCTGACTGGGATCATACCAATTATGGTAGTGGTGGTGATGGTGTTCTTGATACTGACGATGGCGCCGGTAACTTATCTGTTGACGGAACAGGAACATATTACATGACCGTAAACACTAACGATCTCACATGGTCGAATGAACTTAGAAACTTTGCCCTGACAGGAACATTCAACAGCTGGGGCGATGAGGCGCTAACATGGGATGACACAGATCAGGTATTTACTGTAACAGTAGACCTGGATGCCAATGCCGAGTTTAAGTGGAGAGCCAATGGAGACGATAATATTAATCTCGGAGCAAGCGCAGCCGGAGATGGAACTCTCGTACCAGATGGAAGCAATATAACAGTTTCTGAAGCAGGAAACTATACTATTACGCTGGATCTGTACCAAATGGTTCCAACCTATGAAATAATTCAAAACTAAATAGCTTAAAAGAAAACTTCATTTGCAGTTGCGCAAATGAAGTTTTCTTTCTTACTACTACAAAACCCGAATATCTCCATTATCACTTCAATTTAAATTATTCAGGATTGGCGCATGAAATTAAGCACAACCATAACCGCACTTATTTTATCACTGATCCTCTCCGTTGAGAGCGACGCACAACAAATCACCCGCATCTCCCCTGCCCACTGGTGGACCAACATGCACCACTCAGAGGTGCAAATTACCGTTTATGGCGAAAATATTGCCGGCTATAAACCATCGGTCGATTATGCCGATGTAAACATAAAACGGGTTATCCGAACAGGCAACGAAAACTACTTGTTCATTTACCTCAACATTTCGAAACAAGCTAAACCCGGTAAATTTGATTTTTCACTCACGCAAAAAGGACAAAAAGACCTGTCTTTTCCATATCAACTAAAAAAACGAAAAAGAAATTCTGCTCTTCGCGAAGGTTTTAGCAGCTCCGATGTTATGTACCTGCTCTACCCCGACCGTTTTGCCAACGGCAACACAAAAAACGACAATATTGAAGGGTACAGCGACAAACTAAACCGCAAAGACGATTATGGCCGTCACGGGGGCGACATTCAGGGCATTATCGATCATTTGGATTATATCGAAGAAATGGGATTTACAGCATTGTGGCTTAATCCTGTAATGGAAAATGCAATGCCCGAATCATCGTACCACGGCTACGCCATTACCGACTTTTATAAAGTTGATCCGCGCCTGGGAACCAACGAACTTTACGTAAAACTCAGCGAAGAAGCTCAAAAACGCGGCATCAAGCTCATCCAGGACATGATTATGAACCACTGCGGTTCCAATCACTGGTGGATGCAAGACCCACCAACCAACGACTGGGTACACTACCAGAACGATCATAAAATTACCAACCACTCAAGAGTTACATTGCACGACCCCTACGCTTCGGAAGCCGATAAAAAACTTTTCGAAGAAGGCTGGTTTGTTTCGGCCATGCCCGACATGAACCAAAGCAACCCGTTGCTTGCCGATTACCTGATTTACAACTCTGTGTGGTGGATAGAACACGCAAACTTGCAAGGCATAAGGCACGACACGCACCCCTACTCCGGCGTAGAATTCATGAATACGTGGACCTGCCACATCATGGAAGAATACCCGAATTTCAACATTGTAGGCGAAGAGTGGAGCCCGGATCCGGCTGTACTGGCCAAGTGGCAAAGAGGAAACAATATTCCTGTCGATTTTGAATCGTGCCTGCCCAGCCTCATGGACTTCCCCATTCAAATTGCACTCGCAGAAGCATTAAACGAGCCCGAAAGCTGGAATAAAGGATTCATTAAAGTTTATGAAAAACTCGCCAGTGACTACCTTTACAGCGACCCGATGAACCTGGTCATTTTCCCCGACAACCACGACATGGACCGTTTCTACAAACAGGTAAACAACGATTTCGACCTGTTTAAAATGGGCATAGCCTATTTCCTCACCATGCGTGGCATTCCACAAATACAGTACGGAACAGAATTGCTCATGAGCAACGAAAAACCGCACGACCACGGCCAAATTCGCGAAGATTTCCCGGGTGGCTGGCCAAACGATAAAGCAAACGCATTTACAGGCGAAAACCTCGACTCAAAAAAAGCAGAAGCACAAAACTTCATGAAAAAACTGCTCAACTGGCGAAAAAACAACGAAATTATCCACAACGGAAACCTCATGCAATTTGCACCAACCAAAGACGGCACATACACCTATTTCAGGTACAATGAGCAAGAAGCCGTAATGGTTACTTTCAACAAAAAAGACAAACCCGTAAAACTCAATACAACAAGATTCAGCGAAAGAACTCAAAATTTCGTAACCGGAACAGACATCATCACAAAAAAAGAATATAAAATTGATGACCTGACCATACCGGGCAAAAGCGTTTTAATACTGGAACTCAAATAACTAAAAAAATCTGAGCACCGTGAAGAATTACATTACACATCATCCGTGGAAAATTATAGAAGAAGGTTATAAGCCGGAATATAACCAAATCTCCGAGAGTATATTCAGTCTTGGCAACGGCAAATTTGGTCAGCGCGCCAATTTTGAAGAATACTATTCAGGCAGCACACTACAGGGAAACTATCTGGGCGGCGTTTATTACCCCGATAAAACCCGCGTAGGCTGGTGGAAAAACGGCTATCCTGAGTATTTTGCCAAGGTACTTAACGCACCGGACTGGACCGGCGTTCGCATAAAAATCGACGGTAGCGAGCTTGACCCGCATAAACTAAAGTTAAGTGATTTTCGCAGAGAGCTGAACATGCAGGATGGCTACTTCAGCAAATCGTACATCGCTGAATTTGATGACGGCAAAAAAGTAAAAGTAGAATCTTTTCGTTTGCTCAGTATTGTAAACGATGAACTGGGAGCTATTCAATTCAGCCTCACACCCGAAAATTTCTCCGGCGACATTGAAGTGCTGTTACCCATCGACGGCGACATTAAAAACGAAGATGCAAATTACGATGAGCAGTTTTGGGACGAAATAGAAAAATCAGCATCGGCAAGAGCTCCGTACCTGATTACAGAAACACGCAAAACACATTTCCGTGCGTGCTATGCCATGCATTACTCACTTGCAGTAGATGGCAAACCCCATTCGCTCACACAGTTCGACACCATCGAAGAAAAAAAATATATTGCCCACCGGTTGAAAATTAACATACACGAAGGCAAAAAAACAACCATTTACAAATTCGCCGCAGTGGTTACCTCCATGTACCACAAAAACGACGATTTAAAACAACAAGCTTCTGATGTTCTGGCTTATGCAAAAAAGAAAGGCTTTTCCAAACTGCTCGATGAGCAAAAAGCAGCCTGGAAAGAAAAATGGGACCATGCCGATATTGCAATTGATGGCGACACCGCTGCACAGCAAGGCATCAGGTACAACATTTTTCAGCTTAACCAAACCTACACCGGGCAAGACGAACGCTTAAATATTGGCCCCAAAGGATTTACAGGCGAAAAATATGGTGGAAGCACCTACTGGGACACAGAGGCTTACCTGCTGCCGTTTTATCTGAGTACATCCGAGCAAAAAGTGGCTAAAAACCTGCTCATTTACAGGTTCAAGCATTTGCAAAAAGCCATTGAAAATGCAGAAAAACTCGGCTTCACCGATGGCGCTGCACTATATCCAATGGTAACCATGAACGGGGAAGAATGCCATAACGAATGGGAAATTACATTTGAGGAAATTCACCGCAACGGCGCAATAGCCTATGCCATTTACAATTACGTTCGCTTCACAAAAGACGAGCAACATTTGGCCGATTACGGGCTTGAGGTACTCATTGGCATCTCACGTTTTTGGGCACAGCGAGTAAACTTCTCCGAAGAAAAACAAAAATACGTTATGCTTGGCGTAACCGGACCCAATGAATACGAAAATAACGTACACAACAACTGGTATACATTAAAAATGGCACATTGGACCATGCAGTATACCATGGAAGTAATTGAAAAAATAAAATCATCCAAACCGGAAGAATGGCAACACATTGAAACTAAAACCAGTTTTAACGAAAACAAAGAAACCGGTCATTGGAAGAAAATTTGCAAAAATCTCTATTTCCCTTACGACGAAAAACGCGATATCTTTTTACAACAAGATGGTTATCTGGATAAAGACCTCCGCACCGTTAATGAAATTCCCGAAAACGAAAAACCCATACATAAAACCTGGTCGTGGGATCGTATTTTGCGCTCGTGCTACATCAAACAGGCAGACGTATTGCAAGGCTTGTACTTTTTTGAAAGTCATTACGACACAGACACCATCAAACGCAATTACGACTTTTATGAACCCATGACCGTACATGAATCATCGCTTTCGGCCTGCATTCACTCCATTATTGCGGCCAAACTGGGCGATGAAAAACGTTCGTACGAATTTTATCTCTCTGCATCGCGCCTCGATCTCGACGATTACAACAGCGACACTAACGAAGGATTGCACGTTACGAGCATGGGCGGCACATGGATGTCAATCGTACAGGGATTTGGCGGAATGCGGTTAAAAGACGACAAACTTTCATTCGATCCGTTTATTCCGGAAAAATGGAAGTCGTTCGCGTTCAAAATCATGTTCAGAGGACATATACTAAAAATCACCATTGGTAAAAACCAGGTTGATATACAAAACGATGCGTCTCAACAATTGGATGTAATACTATTTGGAAAAGTTTACACAATTAATGCTAACGATAAAATTAGTGTTAGTATGAATTGCTAAAATAAAGAAACCAGTTCCGACAAATCCGCTGCTTTCGTTGAAAAGCGGACATGCAGCCGGGTTTGTACGGAAAACATCAACACAATCAAAGTTACACACATGACACAAACAGGATTTCGGAAATATTTGCAAACAGCAATCATAATTCTGCTGGTATTCGTTTTTGCAGAATGCAGTGAACAATCCGGTGACTTTAAACTGCCCAAAGAAAACCTTATGGCTGGTTTAGCTTCACCTGTAATGCTTAACCCCGACACAACGGTTGTGCATATTGCAGATTACTTCCCGACAGAACCGGCAATTGATTCGGTAACAGCAACAGAAGGACTTAAAATCACTCAAAAAGACACCATAATAGAGTTGATTGTTCAAGGTGCCGGATTTCCACGTATCGGGCAATTGCACTTTTACATTTCCGGCGATCGATATGACATTTTGCTCAAACGCTCATCGAAAATTAAGTATGAATTTACCTTTAAAACCGATGAACCATACGAGAAAGTTCAACTAAAAGGAACATTTAATGCCTGGAACCCGGCAAATACAAACCTGACAAAAAAAGATGGCGTATGGACCACTACCCTGCTGTTAGAACCCGGTGAATATCAATATCTCATCGTTGCAGACGGAAAAGAGATGCTCGATCCGGCCAACGATGAAAAAATAAGCAACAACATGGGTGGTTTCAACTCATTGCTGAAAGTCGGGCAATATACCAACCTGGAAAAACCACACCTGTTTGCAAAAAGCACAACCAACGGATCTGTTATAGTGGATATCGAAAATTCGATAGACAACCTGATTGTTTTCGCGCAAAACAAAACACTACCGGAAACGTACATCCATCAGGATATTGAAGAAATACAAATTACCATCCCAAAAGAAACAGGCAACCTTGAACGAAGCTATCTGCGCATTCAGGCCACCAATGACGATGGCTTATCAAACTTTCTGAAAATTCCATTGCACAAAGGCAAAGTGCTGCAAAATGCGGAAAACCTGAAACGTACCGATTTTGAAGCAGCAACGATCTACAATGTATTTATCGACCGTTTCAACGATGCCAACCCGGAAAATACCTGGAAAATCGAAGACGAAGCAATTCTGCCCAAAGCCAATTATTTTGGCGGTGATTTGGAAGGCGTAATTGAAAAAATCGAAGACGGATATTTCGAAAATCTGGGCATCAATACAATATGGATATCACCCGTAATAAAAAATCCCGAAGGAGCTTATGGTTTGTTCCCCGACCCGAAAACAAAATTCTCAGGTTATCACGGTTACTGGCCCGTTTCATTTACACAGCTTAACCCGCATTTTGGAACTGAAGAAGAGCTGAAAAAACTGGTAGATCTCGCGCATAAGAATAACCTGAATGTATTGCTCGATTTTGTGGCCAACCATGTACACGAAAATCATCCCATTATACAAGCAAACCCGGACTGGAAAACCAATTTATATCTCCCAGACGGAACAGAAAACACACGACTTTGGGATGAGCAACGCCTTACAACCTGGTTCGATACGTTCATGCCCACGCTCGATCTGGAAAATCCGGAAGTAACCAACATGCTGACAGATTCGGCCGTTTATTGGATCAAAAAATACAATTTCGACGGATTCCGGCACGATGCAACCAAACATGTTCCGGAAATATTCTGGCGCACACTCACACAAAAACTTCGCAATGAAGTGGTCATTCCTGAAAACCGCAGGCTATATCAAATTGGCGAAACTTATGGCTCGGCCGAACTCATTGGCAGCTACGTAAACTCAGGCCAGCTCAGTGCACAATTCGATTTTAATGTATACGATGTAATTGTGGGCACACTGGCCGGCGACCGCAGTTTTAGCGAGCTTGAAGCTGAAATAAAACGCAGCCAGAAATACTATGGAAGTCATCACCTGATGGGCAACATTACCGGCAACCAGGATCGCGCGCGGTTCATTTCTTACGCTTCCGGCGCACTACGTTTCGATGAAGATGCCCAAAAGGCCGGCTGGACACGCGAAATTAAAGTTGAAGATACTGTTGGCTACCAAAAAGCCGCCATGCTCAACGCCATTATTAGCACACTACCCGGATTACCGGTAATTTACTATGGCGATGAAATTGGCATGCCCGGCGGCAACGATCCCGACAATCGGCGCATGATGCGTTTCGAAGATTTGGCAAAACCCGAACAAAAAATGAGGGAAATAACCTCGAAACTGTTGAATTTCAGACAAAAAGCTTTACCACTTATTTTTGGTGATATGCAATTTGTAAAAGTTTCGGAGAACCTGCTCATTTTCCAACGCACTTACCTAAACGAAGCCGTAATAATTGCGCTCAACGATTCAGATACAAAAGCTGAAATCAGCATTAAAACACCGGCACACATTGCCAGCGAAAAATTTGCAGCACTTTTCAATAAATCAATCAAAAAAGATGATAAATCCATAACCGTTTCCATACCGGCGTATGACTTTGTCGTTTTATCCAATATCAAATAATAAAACCAAATAAAAATGAAGAAACTAATCATTATGTCAATTATCTCGTTTGCATTCATTTTCGGAGGATGCAACCAGGCCAAAAAGAATGAAGTTGATGCACAGGCAGCCAAGAAAGATCCGGTAGAAGCCTCCAAAGCATCAACCATTTACGAAGTAAACATCAGGCAATATACACCTGAAGGAACCATAGAAGCTTTTATTTCGCACATTCCCAGGCTCAAAGAACTGGGTGTCGATATTTTATGGATAATGCCCATTCATCCCATTGGAGAAAAAAACCGTAAAGGCTCCATGGGAAGTTATTATGCTGTAAAAGATTACAAAGCGGTAAATCCTGAATTTGGCACAAAAGAAGATTTCGACAAACTGGTAAAAGCAACACACGACAACGGCATGTTGCTCATTCTCGACTGGGTGGCCAACCACACAGCGTGGGATCATCCGTGGATTGAGGAGCATCCGGAATGGTACACCAAAGACTCCGCGTCCGGTGAAATTGTTGCCCCGGTCGAAGATTGGTCAGACGTGGCCGACCTGAACTACGACAATCAGGAAATGCGCAAAGCCATGACCGATGCACTTGTGTATTGGGTAAAAGAACACAACATCGACGGCTACCGCTGCGATGTGGCCAGCATGGTACCGAACGATTTTTGGGAAAATGCGCGCGATGAAATGGAAAAAATAAAACCTGTTTTCATGCTCGCCGAAGCAGAAAAACCCGAACTGCACAAAAAAGCTTTCGATGCCAACTATGCATGGGAACTGCATCACATTATGAATGAAATAGCAAAAGGCAAACAAAACGCCAATCATTTACGAAAATACTTCAAAAAAGAGCCAAATAGATTTGCCGACAGCGTTTACAGAATGGCTTTTACAACCAACCACGACGAAAACTCATGGAACGGAACCGTATTTGAACGCATGCCCGACAGCTACAAAACATTTGCAGTTTTCACTTACGCGGCACCCACTTTCCCGCTCATTTACAGCGGACAGGAAGCCGGATTAAACAAAAGGCTCAGGTTTTTTGAAAAAGATACCATTAACTGGAAAAACCACGAAATGGCAGGCATGTACAAAAAACTTAATCAATTTAAAGAAAACAATAAAGC
>CAYPSX010000036.1:0-23704 GCA_964413185.1 uncultured Bacteroidales bacterium | reverse complement strand
AAACGGCTTTACAACCGTGAACGGTTGCCGGAGCAGCGTTTAATTCTCGATGAAATCCACGAAATTGCCGAACAACAGCAGGTTGATGCCATTTTGGTGGCCGGCGATTTGTTCGATGTGGCTAATCCGTCCAATGAGGCCACCGAGCTGTTTTATAAAGGTCTGAAAAAATTGAGCAAAGATGGAAAACGACCTGTAGTTGCCATTGCCGGCAATCACGATTCGCCGCACCGCATTGAAGCACCCGATCCGCTGGCTCGCGAGTGCGGTATTGTGTTTTTGGGTTATCCTACAAGCAAATCGCCTGAATTTAAGCTGGATAGCGGTTTCGAAGTGATGCGCACCGATGCAGGCTTTTTGGAGTTGAAACTGCCCGGGCAAGACGTTCCATTGCGTATCATTGCTACACCGTATGCCAGCGAAATTCGCATGAAACACTATTTGGGAACTGACGAGGAGCAGGGATTGCGCGATGCTTTGCAAAAACAGTGGCAGGCGCTGGCCACGCAGTATTGCGATGAAAAAGGTGTTAACCTTTTGATGGCGCACTTGTTCGTGTGGAACCGCGACTCAGAACCGCCGGAAGAGCCCGAAGGCGAAAAGCCTGTGAAAGTTGGGAATGCTTCGCTGGTTTATGCCGATTTGTTTCCCGAACAAATGCAGTACATTGCCCTTGGCCATTTGCACCGTTCGCAGCCAATTAGCGGGAGCAATGTGCCGGTTCAATACAGCGGCAGTCCGCTGGCCTACAGTTTCAGCGAAGCTAATCAAAAGAAATTTGTGCATGTTGTAGATGTGGAGCCCGGAAAAGAAGCCGCCGTAGAGAAAGTTGAGCTTAAAGAAGGACGTGAACTAAAACGCAAAACATTTGAACAAGTTGATGAAGCTGTAAAATGGCTGCTCGATAATACCGAAGCATTTACCGAAATTACCATGCGTACCGATGATTTTCTCAAAGCCGATGAAAACAAACGGCTGCACGATGCCAGCGAGAACCTGGTTAATATCATCCCTGAGCCCAAAAACCGTAGTGCATCGACCCAAAATAAAAAGCAAATTGATATGAACCAATCGGTTACAGAGCTTTTTGCGCGTTATTTTAAAGAATCGCAGGGGCAGGAGCCCAACGAAGAAATGATGGAGCTGTTCAATGAAATTCTTAATCAAAAAAGCGACCAATGATTCCGGAAATACTCAAAATAAAAGGCATTTATTCGTACCGCCACGAAACAACCATTGATTTTGAAAAATTGACCGATGCCGGTTTGTTTGGCATTTTCGGTAAGGTCGGCAGTGGTAAATCGACTGTATTGGAGGCTGTTTCGTATGCTATGTATGGCGAAACCGAGCGGCTCAACAACCGCGACTCCAAGCTTTACAACATGATGAACCTCCGCAGCGATGAGCTGGAGATTGATTTTACACTGCGCCACCAGAACGAACGGTATCGTTTCGTGGCCAATGCCCGCAGAAACAGCAGGAACTTTCTGGATATATCGAAAAACGAACGCAAGGCATATCAATGGAAAGACGAACAATGGTCGCCGCTCCAAAGTGCCGATGCTACGGAAATTATCGGCCTTCGATATGAGCATTTTAAGCAAATTGTGATTATTCCACAGGGAAAATTCAATGAGTTTGTACAACTCTCTGCCACAGACCGCACCAAAATGTTGCGTGAGCTATTTCCCCTGGAGCGCTTCGATTTGAGAGATCCGGCAAACCGGCTTCATGCTGCTGCAAAAACCGCCATCACCTCGTTGGAAGGACGTTTGCAGGAGTTGGCTGAGTATTCTTCAGAAAACCTGAAAAGCGTAGAGCAGGAGCTGAAATCGCATCAGCATAAATTAAAGGAAAAAAGAGCTGCGCTGGCCGGGCAGGAGCAGGAACTGAAAAAAGCAGCAGAGCTCAAGAAGCTTACAGCTTCAATATCCGAAGCCCGGGAACAATTAACGAAACTTCAGCAGCAAAAAGCAGATTTCGATACACTGAAAAAAAAGGTCGACACCTACGAGAAAGTTCGTTTGCGGTATGAGGCCTTGTTGGATCGGCTCAATGAAATTGAACGGGAAATAGCGAGCTTGCAAAAACAGGAGAGTAAGCAGGTTCAGGATTTGCAAAAGGTTCAGCAAAAAATGAATGATGCTGTAACCGCCCAAAAGCAGATTCTCGACCAAAACGGCGATGAGGAAAAGCACAAACAGCAAATTAGCGGCGTAGAAAAGGCTTTGAGCATAAAAAACAGTCAACAAGAGCTTGAAAACCTGAACAATCAAATGCAGCAAAACCGCGAAAATCTTGAAAAGATTCAAAATGAGTGGGATAACCGCAAAAAAGAGCGTGACCAGCACCAGCAAGAGCTATTAAAACTCCGCGAACAGTTGCCCGACGAATCAGCTTTGTATGCCCTGCAAAATAGTTTTAAAGATGAGGATAATTTCCGCCAGCGACTTAAAACCGCTCAGGGTGAACATGAAAATGTCAAGAAGTTAATTGAAGAACTTACAACTCAGCGCATACAAATTCTGGGTAGTATAGCTGATCATCTGGAAATTGAAGGAAACTACAGCGAATTAAAGCTCAACGAAGCCCGAACCGCTGTTCAGAAGTCTATTGGGATAAAAAAAGATACGCTCCAAAAGTTACAAAAGCAGAAAGAGAATTTAGATGTAAAATCGGGGCTGGCAGCCCATGCGCAATCGCTGAAACCCGGCGAAAAATGTCCGTTATGCGGAGCTTCCGAACATCCTGAGCCGTATTCCGACGAAGCCCTGACAAAGGAAAAATATAATTTGCAGGAGCAAATCAGCCGGCAGGAGCAGCACCGCGAAGCACTGAACGAAGCGCTTATTCAGCTTAATGGCCTGGAAGACCGCTTTAAAAAAGAAGGTGGCCAGTTAGAAGTCCGAAAAAAACAGGTTGACGAAGCTCAAAAAGTGCTGAACCAATGCCTGGAAGACCGCAAGAAATTGCCCATACAGTTTTCACGTGAAGAACTATCAACTGCACTGGAAAAACTCAAACAGCAAAAAGCTGATGTGCAAAAGCTTGAGAAATCAATCCACCAGCTTGACAAGCAACTGGAGGACCAGTCGGTTATTGAAAAATTAAAGCAGGAAATTCAGGAGCAAACCAACCATATGGCCGGATTGGAATCGCGCATTGAATTACAAAAAACGGAAGTCGACGAATCGTGGCTGACCTTAACCAAAGTACAGTTGCAGACAAAGCAACAAGAAGTGCAAACGAGCCTTGAAAAGTTGCAAAAACTCACTTCCGATATTCAGCAGTTAGAAAAGCAACAGCAACGGCTGGAAGTGGAGCAGGCCGGAACTAAAAAACAACTTACCGCACAACAAGAGTTGAAAACTGCGAGGGAAGAAGAAATTGAAGAAAAAATGCAAGCCGATGGTTTTAGCCAGCGCTCAGAAGTACTCGAAATACTGAAACAAGCACTGGATGTGGGCGGTAGTAGAAAAAATATAGAAGCGTTTTACCAACAACTGCATACACAGGAAAGCCGTTTACAAGAGTTGGAGAACGAGTTGGGCAATCAGAAATTTGATACTGAGGCTTATGAGGTTTTAGAAAAAGCCGTTACAGAGCAGCGTGAGCAAATAACGCAAATGGAAACCAAAACCGGGGCTTTACAAGGTCAACTCAAAGTGTTGAACGAGAAACTGGAACTAAAAAACAGGCTTGCCAAAGATTTGGATGCACAGGAAAAACGAAAATCCAATTTAGATGTGCTAGTCAAACTCTTCCGTGGCGATGGTTTTGTGCGTTACGTGAGCCAAATTTACCTGGAACAGCTCTGTGCCATTGCCAATGATCGTTTCCGTAAACTTACGCACAATCAACTGGAACTGGATATCGACGAAAAGTACAATTTTATCGTGCGCGACTTTCTGCACGATGGACGCACCCGTTTGCTGAAAACGCTCAGCGGCGGACAAACTTTTCAGGCCGCTTTGTCGCTCGCCATGGCGCTCAGCGAACAAATACAGCAATATCAGAACGTTAAACAGCAATTCTTTTTTATGGACGAAGGATTTGGCTCGCTCGACCGCGACTCACTTTCACTGGTTTTCGATACGTTGAAACAACTCAGGAAAGAGCAGCGAATAGTGGGAATTATTTCTCATGTTGAAGAGCTGCAAACAGAAATCGATCGTTTTTTAATGGTCGAAAATGATGAGGAGGAGGGGAGTATTGTGAAATTTGTCGGGTAATGGTATTTTAGGTGTTGTTTGAGCACGTTTCCGGTAATCCGCAGGTGAGTCATGTGAGGCATTTGACTTTTGACCATCATTATTCTACAATGTCGCAAAAATCCAATTTTTGAAAAAGCAGCCACCGTATTTTTGTCGTGAACTTTAAAACCTTATTACCATGAACAATTTAATTGCCTGGGTTGAAATACCCACAGAGAATTTCGATCGCGCCGTTTCATTTTACAACAAAGTTTTTGGCTGGAACCTGAATCCCATGGATTTTGGCACGGAAAAAATGGCCTTATTGCCCGGTAATGCGGGAGCCATTTCCAGCGCCCCGGGATTTGAACCCTCTGCCAACGGAGTGTTGGTGAGTTTTACAACCAGCGACATTGACAAAACGTTGGAGAAAGTTGGGGAAAATGGCGGAAGTGTAAAAACGCCGCGTACAGCCATTGACAGGGAAGAGGGCGGTTATTTCGCCACATTTATCGATTGCGAGGGGAATCAGCTTGGTTTGTTTTCGGCTGAAAAATAGATAGCAGATATCCACAACCAATCTAAGCCAACAAAAACAGAAACCCGGGGAAATAATTGCCCGGGTTTCTATCCACATAATAACAAATAAGTTATTTTTGCAACAAAACCCGGCTTTATGACTTTTAACATTTATAAACCTTCGCCCTGGTTGCGCCCAATGGTGAAACATTATTGGGAAATGAAAGTTGATGGCGGTTGTGGTATTCATTATCAGCAAAAAATTATTCCCGAAGGATTGGCCGAGCTTGTTTTTTACCTTGGTACTGCGCCAGCCTACACCGGAACTTTCGGGGAGGTTTCCAAACCCATAGTTTTTAGCGGCCAGCAAGATAAACCATACGTTATAGATATTAAGAACTCATTCCATCTTTTTGCCGTGGTTTTCCAGCCATCGTTCAGTAGCGGTTTTTTTAATCATGCTGCCCACTTGTTGCATAACCAGGTTGTTGATGCTCAACTACTGGGTAACAGTAAGCTTTTGTCGAATCTCTATGCCAGGTTGCAGGAAGCAAAAAACACAACGAGTATAATTCAAGAAGTTGAACTTGAGCTCGCAAAATGGCTACAACAAATTAATTATGAAAAGTATATTCGTATCGAAGACAGCATTAAGTTTTTAACCAAAAACTATGGAAGTTTAAAAGTGCCTGAGTTAGCTTCACGGGCATGCCTGAGCCGAAAACAATTTGAGCGGCAATTTCTTCAGGTGGCCGGGTTGTCGCCGGCAGCTTTTTCGCGCATTGTCAGGTTTCAGTATGCATTGCATTTAAAAAATCAACACAATCATTTAAAGCTCACAGAGCTTGGTTTGCATGCCGGATATTACGACCAATCGCACATGATTCGTGAGTTTAAGCAGATTAGCGGAATGTTGCCTCGAACACTTTTCGCAGAAGGGTCTACATCATCAGATTTTTATTTGGAATAGTGTCTGTCCATAATGTCCGATTTCTGCATTTCGACACGCTCAATGTATCACGTTATGCTCGTATTTAAAACAGTCATTTACAACAGTAAACTCCTTGATTTTAAATACTTCGCAAGCTCCCGATAAATGCGGGACAGGCTTTGAACTCGAACATTATGAACCAGACACTGACTTTATGGACATGCTCTAGAATAGTGAAAGATATAGCCATAGCCAAAAAAAGTTATTGTTTATAAGGTCTTGTATATCAAACTATTTATAGGTTTCGTTTTGATTTATTTGGCTGGTTATTCAGGATTATTTCAAAAATTTCTCAAATAAATTTGGTTTGTAATATAAACTACTTTATATTTGAATTGAATTTAAAACATAAAACTATGGAAAACAAAGAAATGAATCCACAAGAAAGTCTTTCAATTATTCAGTCAATGATTGAAACCGAGAAAATACGGTTTGGCGAAAACGGTTTTATTTACCGTTTCTGGGGCTGGTTAGTTATTGCTGCTGCATCGTTGCAGTACCTTTTGATCTATTTAAGCGTTGAACAACATTATTTTGCATGGTTGTTGATGATTGTTGGTGGAATTTATACCGGTATTTACTACAGTCGCGAAAAGAACCGTGTTCAAATGCCGCTTTCAGGAAAAATTATGGCGTATATTTGGACTGCCGTAGGATTGAACATTTTTATTGTTGCTTTTTTAATGCCTCGTATGGCAGGGGATTGGTTGTTGTTTTTTATTCTCTCTTTTATCGGCATTGGTACTATTTTTTCAGGAGCAATGCTGCGGTTTCGTATCATGATTCTTGGCGGAATTATTTGCAATGCACTAGGTTATGCGAGCCTGTTTACCGGCGTTGAGCTTTGGGGTGTGTACAGCATACTGGCCGTTACTTTTGCCGACTTGATTCCGGGATACGTTTTACGCGCTAAATACAACAAGAACAATGTTTAAAGACCTCGACCCCATAATCCATTCACAATTACGACTGGCAGTGATTTCGCTTTTAGTTAAAAATGGCCAAATGGAGTTTAACGACATCAAAAAAGAAACCGAATCTACCGCCGGAAACTTAAGCGTGCAATTGAAGAAACTGGAGCAGGCTGGCTACATAAAAATCACCAAAATGTTCAAAAATAACTATCCTTTAACCCGTGCTGAAATTACAGAGAAAGGTTTAAGTTCTTTTGAACAGTATGTTATGAATATTCAGGAATATCTGAAAAATGGATAAAATTAATTTGATGTTTTTATTTTAGGTAGCGTTGTATTCTTGAGTTTATCAGGGTTTATCAGAAAAAAGAGACTTAGAAAGAAAAAAATGAAAAATACTCCTTGAAACCGGTTTAGCATCGATTCAAAGAGTAAATTGAAGCCCACCAGAAAAATGAACAAGGTAAGTAAATAGTTTTTTTCTTTTATACTTTGCATAAGAGGTATTATTAACATCAGGAGAAAAACAAACAAGCCAAAAATTCCAGTGCCTAGCAAAACTTCAAAGTATTGGTTATGAGAGTTTTTGTCTATAAGTTTTTCTCGTATCTGGTTTTTGGTATATACTTTTTCCCTTTTATCATCAATGTCTCCGATACCTACACCAAATATCCAATTTTTCTTAGCCAGTTCCCAGGATGATTTCCACAAGCCAATTCGTCCTTCTTTTTTTTCAGTTTTTCCCTGTGTTGCTTTTATTGTTTTATCCATTCTGGATTGAGAAAATACAAGTAATAAAATAGCTGATAATGCAATGACTACTGCCGGGAATTTTAGCATGAAATTGGGTTTGTTCCGAAAGTAAACAAACAAAGAGAACAGGGAATAAATGAAAACGCTCAATATCCCTGCACGACTCGAGAGAAGGAATACTCCCAGCAATAAATAAAGAAGTAAGACAATTATTAACCATCGTTTCATAAAACGAATACGGGCAAAATAAGTAAGAATACCCATGGAAAATATTGAATACATCGCAAAGTAAGAAGGGTGCTTAAAAATGGAGAAATGGACGTAAGTAAAGTGGTTTCTGCCCTTCTTTAAAGAACTTAAAAAATCAAGGTTTTCTGTAAGTGAAGATTGAAAATACCAATCATTGCCTGTGAAATGAACAGACTCAATAAATGAATTGATAATGCAAAAGGCTAAAGCAACGATGTTGCCTAATACAAATGCAAAAAGTAATATATTTATCTTTTTTTGATAGATATCGTTACTAATTAAGAATACAAACAAAAATACAAATGCTAAGGTTAAGGAGTTGAGAGATAAAAAGCCTTCATCAATATTTTCTGAGAGTAATGCACTTGCAATATGAATAATAGCAAATGCGACAAGAAGTGTTATGTAAATTTTGGATAATCTGTTTAAATTTTGTCGTGCTTTTGCAACAATATTTCCTTCGAGTAATGTCGAAATTATCCATAAATATACAAAAGCTAGTCCTAAAGGCCTGGGTAAAGGCATTGAAAAAACAATACCAAGTGCCAGATAAAAACTTGTATTACGAAAAGATAAAGACTTTAAATAAGAAAACAGTCTGTCGAACAAGCTTTTGGACTTTGATTGTATCGCACTTTTCTCAACCATTTTATAAATCTGTCGAATTTAAGGCAAAAGTAACTAAAAAAAGGAAGTTGGCAATTCAAAGTAAGTTTCCAATATATTTCCGACTCATTGCTGAAAGTGGATATATTAAACGATTTACCTGAATCATTCAGTTGGTAAAACTTTCATGAACGAGTTGTCACCTAAAGGGTTATTAAAACTATAAATCTAGTGTCAAGTCAAGCTTAATCTGACGGGCCAAGTATTGTTCTTTTCATTTTTATTTCATGATTTGTGGTTTTATCACTTATCAAAAAACACATATAATTCATTGCCGGTAGCCCTATCCATGTTATATTTGTGCGCCCGTGGAAATCAGCACTCGACCATGAAAATGGGACTGAGGAAGCGAAGCTATATAATGTGCTAAACAATAATTTTCATAATCATACCTATTGAGGTAAAAGAAAATCTCCCATGAAAAAAATTAAAAAAATTTGTTGTATTGGTGCCGGATATGTGGGTGGCCCTACCATGGCAGTAATTGCCCAGAAATGCCCGGAAATAGAAGTAACAGTTGTAGATATTAACGCCCGACGCATAGCCGATTGGAATGATGATGATCTAGATAATCTACCCATTTACGAACCTGGCCTGAAAGAAGTTGTTGCCGAAGCAAGAGGCCGGAACCTCCATTTTTCCACTGATATTGATAAAGCCATTGATGAGGCCGAAATGATTTTTATGTCGGTCAATACACCGACAAAAACCTATGGGAAAGGAAAGGGAATGGCAGCCGACTTGAAATTTATAGAGCTTTCTGCCCGTCATATTGCACGTATTGCAAAGGAAGATAAAATAGTGGTAGAAAAATCTACCTTGCCGGTACGTACGGCACAGGCCATCAAATCGATTCTCGACAATACAGGGAACAATGTAAAATTTCAAATTTTGTCAAACCCTGAGTTTTTGGCTGAAGGGACAGCCATTAAAGATTTGCACGAAGCCGACCGGGTGCTGATTGGAGGTGAACAAACACTCGAAGGACAAGAAGCGATGGATGCCCTAACCGACATTTATGCCCACTGGTTGCCGAAAGAAAGGATATTACAAACGAATGTATGGTCGTCGGAGTTATCGAAGTTAACAGCTAATGCATTCCTTGCCCAACGTGTTTCGTCCATTAATTCGCTATCTGCCTTATGCGAAAAAACAGAAGCCGATGTAGATGAAGTCGCCCGTGCGATCGGTGCAGACAGCCGCATTGGTTCCAAGTTCCTGAATACGTCTGTCGGGTTTGGGGGGTCTTGTTTTCAAAAAGACATCTTAAATCTCGTTTATATTTGCCGTTCCCAGGGCTTGCAGGAGGTTGCCGATTACTGGGAGCAAGTCATTATTATGAACGACTACCAAAAAAGCCGTTTTGCCGATAACATTATCACAACTTTATACAATACTGTTTCAGGAAAAAAGATTGCATTTTTGGGCTGGGCCTTTAAGAAAGACACAAACGACACCCGTGAAACAGCAGCCATGTATGTCGCCGACATTTTATTGAACGACCTGGCCAATATCCATGTGTACGATCCCAAGGTAAAACACGAGCAAATGTTTGCCGATGCAGACTACCTTAACTCCCGCACAGAAAATGAAACCCGTGAACTTTTGCATCCTGAAACCGATCCGTACGAAGCTTGTAAAGAAGCCCATGCCGTAGCAATCCTCACCGAATGGGATGAATTTAAGAATTACGATTGGCAAAAAATTTACGAAAACATGATGAAACCCGCTTTTGTTTTCGATGGACGAAATATCCTTGATCGCGAGAAACTGCAGAAGATTGGTTTTAAGTTTTACGGGATTGGGAAATCCAAAGCCTAAGCTTGTATTGTTTTACACATCCAGAGACGCTCAGGGAAATAGAAAATGGACCAAAAAATCAAATTAAAAGAAAATTTCATATTCACGCCTGTTCGCTGAAAGAAAAAGAGACAAATGAGGTGTTGAAAAATATATCTGATGTTTTTAACTGGAAGTAATACAGGAATGAGGTTTACAATAATGAGGACGGAAGCATTCTCTATAAACATTCTAGAAATACCTATGGATACGGGAATTGCTTCCCGGCTGGGTAAACAAACTAATTCGTTTACTGAATAACCGCCCGGGATATTATTGGTTAGCGGTGGCTTTTCCATCTGAGTATATATGAAATATAAATATGATGACAGCGTAAAACAATTTGTTAGTGGTTTTTACTTTAAACGGCTTTTTTAACAAGCTTGAGTATAGTGGATTTGAAGAAACAAATATCTAAAATAAAGCAATCTGAATTTATAAGGAATTCGGCAATTCTTGCTGGAGGAACCGGGATTGCTCAATTGCTACCCATTTTAATTTCTCCAATCCTTACACGGCTATACACTCCTGAAGATTATGGGATATTAGGTCTGTTTAATAGTATGGTTTCTGTATTTGCTGTTATGGCAGCATGGGGATATCATTTGGGCATTATGCTGCCCAAAAAGCAAAAAGATGCAGTCAATATGCTTTCAATTTCAATTGGCGCCGCTTTTATTACTTCATTTTTCCTTTTAATATTATTTTCTGTGTTTAATTCACAAGCGGCAGCATTAGTTGGGAATAATAAAATATCAATTTGGCTATACTTTGTACCTTTAGTTATTTTTTTCCGAAGTGTATATGAAAGTTTAACTGTTTGGCTGAACCGAAATAAAGAGTACAGATCAATTGGCAGTACAAAGGTTATTACAAGATTGGTGAGTTCATCAGGCCAAATTGGAGGGGGGCTGGCTCATTTAGGGCCATTAGGATTAATTGGCAGTGTAGTTTTAGGGACGTTTACCGGTACAGCCTTGCTATTGCGGAAAGGTGCATACCTAATTAAAGATGTTTTAAAACAAATCTCTTTGGTAAAAATTCGCTATTTACTCAAGCGGTACAAAAAATTTCCAACCTACTCAATGCCTTCTTCCTTGCTTAATGCTTTTTCCCTTCAAGTACCGGTGTTTATTCTTTCTGGCTTTTTTGCTGAAAGTATTGTTGGCTTTTATGTGCTGGCACATAGAATTATTAGCATGCCAATTCAAGTTGTGGGTCAGGCAATTAGCAATGTATATTATCAGCAGGCTTCTGGTATAAAAACAGATATAAATAAATTAAAATCGTTAACGTACAAAACATTTAAAAGCCTATTATTATTAGGTATTTTACCACTAGGTGTAATAACCGTTTTTGGTGATTATTTATTTGAGTTTGTGTTTGGCAAGCAATGGTTTGAAGCTGGACGTTATGCTATGTTGTTGGCGCCATGGATGTTGTTGAATTTTATATCTTCACCCATCTCACGCTTGCTAACGCTATTTGAAAAACAAGAGAAATCCTTAATTGTCAATATTATTTTGTTGAGTATACGAATAATACCCCTTTTACTTGGTAGTATCATCTTTTTTTCTGATTCTTCATACAATGTTGTTTTATTGTATACAATTTTCAATATGTGTTTTTGGGTAGGCTTTATATTTTACCTGTTAAGGCAAGTAAGTATTAGCTCTATAGTTATTATTAAAGATTTATTTATTTACTATTTATTACCAATCGGTTTACTTTTCACTATAAGGATTTTATTTTTATGAAAAAAATATTAAAATATTTCCTGAGACGAAGGTTAATAAAAGCCTATGGCAAAGAGGTTGTTAAGAACATCGGAATTAACAGGCTTATTCCCTATTTCTTTTTTCAAAAGATTATCGGTATTAATAAGAATGTTCCCTGGCCAGTACACTGGAGTTCTATCGTCTCATTTCCGGAAAATATTAAAGTTAATTATTACAGGCCCTACCCGGGCTTTATGCCGGCTTCCTATATACAAGGCATGAATGGTATCGAGATTGGGAAAAATGTAAGAATTGGCCCAAATGTAAATATTGTTTCGGCAAGTCATAATATTTATGACTATGATGTTCATGATAAAGCTAATCCAATAATAATACATGACAATTGCTGGTTGGCTTCAAATTGTGTAATCCTGCCAGGAGTAGAATTGGGCGAGCATACAATTGTGGCTGCAGGAGCTGTTGTCAACAAAAGTTTTAAAGAAGGGAACTGTATTGTTGGTGGAGTACCTGCAAAAAAGATAAAATCGATAGATAATTATTCTGAAAAAAAATCATGATATCATTAAAAAAGCGTTTCGTGTTAACTGGGGAGGATATCCAGAAGCGAAATTTTTCGACAAATTTTACTCCAATTGTTATTCAATCTCCCTCAGAAATTGATGATTTAGTACTTCCTGAAGAATTAAAAAAGAAATTTTATAAAAGAATACGAAATAATAACACAATATTGTTTTGTTTTTTATCTAATAAAAACATAATAGCTTTTTATTGGGGGATAAATGCATTTGATAAAGTTTTATGGCATGACAAATTTCCTATAAAACGTGGAAATGCACTTTTATTTGATGCTTATGTCTATCCTACTTATAGAAAGATGGGACTTTATAAAAACCTAATTTTCCTAGCCCATGATTATTATAAAAAGAAAGGAATTACCTCAATTTTCACAATTGTTGAGCAACGTAATGAGAATTCATTGAAAGCAAATTTGGGCAGTGGCTTAAAAAAGTTTAGTTTAAATTATTTAATAAAAGTATTTAGACGAAATGTGTTTTCGATATATATAGGAAAGATTTCTGGTGTTTATTATGTGTTTAGAAATGAAAAAAGCAATAGTTTTTAACTGCCATTATAACGGGTTAGCCATTATCCAGGAACTAGGTTCTAAGGGTGTTGAATGTATTGCTATGGATAGCAAGAGAGGAATAGGAACCTATTCTAAATTTGCAAAATTTGTACAAGTTGCCGACCCGGCCTTTAATGAAGAGAAATTTATTTACGAGCTGTATAGGTATTGCGAAAATGAAAATGAAAAACCTGTATTATTTCCAACCAACGATCATTGGGCCATCGCAATTTCGAAAAGTAAAGAATCTCTTAAGAGAGTATCAATTCCAATTGTTGCAGATTATGAAACTGTTAAACTTTTAATTGAAAAGAATCGTTTTTATCAATTAGGAGCTAAAAATAATTATCTGACTCCATTGACCTGGGCGCATACTGAAATTGATAATATAACTAAGCGCAATTTTCCAATAATAGCAAAACCAGAGTATCGGAGAAATAGTAATATCAAATTTAATCATCACCAGTTAGATCAGCTTAGGTTTACGATAATTAGCAACAAAAATGAATTAGAGAAATTTTGTTTAGATAACTCTCAATTGTTGGAGGCATTTTTGTTTCAAGAGTATATTCCAGGTGATAGTAGTTCCATGTATACCTTAGGCATTTATGCAGATAATGACTTTGAATTTGCAGACAATTACTTCTGGGGAAGAAAAGTTCGAGGCTATCCTGCTGAATTTGGCGACTGGGTAGTTGGTGAGTCTGGTACTGTCCCAGATGAAATTTTAAAGCTAAGCAGGCAAGTTGTAAAAGATATTAAATATCATGGAATTGCTGAATTGGAATTTAAATACAATAGCGACAATCATCAGTATAAACTTATCGAAATAAACCCCCGATCTTGGTCATGGATTGGCATCACACAATTTTCAGGAGCAAGCTTACCAACGATTGCATATTCCAATGTAACAAAAATTAAGTTGGAACTAAAGGAGCAAAAAACGAAAAAGAAAATTCGCTATACTAAGATTTTGGATGATACCCACTTTTCATTTTGGAAGTATAAAAAGGAGTATCCTAAATGGAAGAAGAATATTTTTCAACTCTTTAGAGATTATCGTGGAAAAAAGACATATTGCGCAGAGTTTCTTCATCATGACTATAAGGTAATGTGCATTGCTATTTACAGAAAACTTAGAGAGATAATAAAGTCTAATGATGATAAAAATTAAGATTCCCGATAGCTTCACACTTGAAAAAGAGTATATTATAAATGTTTTTTTTAATGTATTTCTGGGGTTGGAATACTCTATCCAGTATACAGATAAAACTAATTATGTTATAGAAAATGTAACTTCAGGAAAAAAACTGATTTTTTACGATTTCTTTAAAAATCAAATTGCATCTAATCAATATCTAGCAAAAAAAAATGTCCCCTTAAAAACATTTTTGTTTAAAAGTAAGTTTTCTCCTACAGCATTAGTTGGGTTGTTTGGCGAAAATCGTTTAGTTGAGGAAGAAAACGAAATATACTGTGGATTAGATATATTGGCTTCAGCCTTTTTTATGCTTACTCGATGGGAGGAGTATGTAAACCCAAAACGAGATAAGCACAACCGATTTCCAGCTACAGAATCAATTGCTTATCAGCATGGATTTTTACATAGACCAATTGTAAATGAATATGTCGATTTTTTATGGAAGTTATTGGAATATTCAGGATACAAAGGTGAACGAAAAGTATTTAACTATCAGGCAATTCCAACACATGATATTGATTTTTTTCGTTACCATAAAAATTCGATGAAATATTTTGCGCATGATCTGTTAGAGAAAAGAAATATAAAAGTTTTTTGGGAGCGAATGAAAACTTTCACAAAGAACCCTTATAATACTTTCGATTATTTTATGGATGTGAGTGAAGAAAAGAACACCCAATCAAAGTTTTATTTTATGGCAGGGGGGGAGAGCGAATATGATACGCCGTTTTACTTAAATGAAAAAGCGTTTAAGCGGCTGATTGCCAGAATTAATGAAAGAGGGCATCTTGTAGGGTTTCACCCTTCTTATAACACGTATAACAGCATAAATAAGTTTCAAAAAGAAAAGCGTTTGTTAGAAAAATCAGCAGGTATGGAGATTACCGAGGGGAGACAACATTTTCTTCGTTTCAATATACCAAAGACATGGCAAATATGGGAGCAAAGTGGTATGAAGCTGGATAGCACAATGAGCTATGCTGATGTGCCGGGTTTTCGATGTGGTATTTGTTATGATTTTCCGATTTTTGATATTTTGCAGCGAAAACAATTAGATTTATGGGAAAGGCCATTAATACTTATGGAGGGATCGCTCGTAGATTATCAAAAGCTTACACCTTTAGAATTCAAGGAGGCGGTTAACTACTATAAAAAAGTTGTAAAACAGTATAACGGGAACTTTGTGTTTTTATGGCATAATTCAAGTTTCAATGGAATTTGGACAGATTATGAAAAGTTGTACTTACAATTATTTTAAAATGATTAGGGATAGAAATAGTTTAATTAAATCATGCAAACAAAAAAAATACTTATAATTTCATATAACTTTATTCCAAATTACTGGTCTCTTGGTGGTGTTATTCGAGTCGTTTCTTTGGCGCAGTATCTGCTATTGAATTCTTATGAAGTGTATATTTTAACTGCTTCCGGTAAATTTTTTAGTTATTTTGGCTACGAATCCCTTATCAATGAAATCAGTATTAACTATGTGGGAGCAAAAAAGAATAGCAGTAAATCAAGGTTTTCTTACAAACTTATCCTTATCATAGGAAAACTCATAAGAAAAATTTCACGTCAATTACTAATCCCTGATAAACATATAATTGAGAACTTTCATTTTTATCGGAAAGCAAAAAAAATAATTGATACTCATAATATTGAGAATGTGATTGTTTCTTCACCACCACACAGTATGCAAATTGTTGGGAGTAGGCTTAAGAAGTACTATAAGAAAGATATCAAATACATTATCGATTATAGGGATAGTTGGAATACTACACCCATTTTTCAACCAAAAGGAATATTAGCCAGGAAGGTATCATATTATATGGAACGCAAAGCATTAATGCGTTGTGATCATTTTTGTTATATATCGAAGCCAATTCTAAAAAAGGTTGAAAAATTATATAATTTAAACATCAGTCCGAAGTCCGATTTGATTATGAATGGCTTTTCAAAAATGTCACAAAAAGATTACAGCCCTCAAAGCCACCTCCCTGTTAAAATCGGATATTTTGGTGCATTGAATGATAACCCTAACTCCTATAGAAATATCTCACCTCTGATAGAAGTAATGAAGGATGCTTTTTTGAAATCAAATATCGAGCTCCACTTTTATGGTCATATTCGTCTCCAGGAATACGATTACACAAACAACAGATTTTTATATACCCATGGTTCAATCAGCCATGAGTCAGCAATTGATGAAATGCATAAAATGGATTATTTATTACTTGTACATACCGATACCAAATCATGTGATGAGGTTATAACTGGAAAGTTTTTTGAGTATATTTCAGTAAAAAAGCCTATCCTGGCACTTGCATCAAAAAATATGGAAGCTGCCAGACTAATCGAAGAGTATCAAATTGGTTATGTAATGGATTTTCGAGATTCACACGATATTAGAAATAAATTAAAATTAGTAATTAGTGCTTCTTCTTATGATTTTTATAAAAATAAGAACTTTTCTTTTTTCAAAAGAGATGAACAGTACAAGAAATTATTAAATATTTTAAAGTAGATAGATGTATAACGTTTCTGCAATTATACCAATATATAAGTTGAATAATGCCTTAGCGTGGGAAAGGTTTACTACTCTTGTTGATTCTGTTGTAAATGGGTTTAGAAAAATAGAAACAATAAGCAAAAAAAATAATGAAATCATTCTAATAAATGATTCGCCTGAGATAGATATTGATGCAAAGATAAAAAGCCTATTTGATGGTTTTAGTTTTAATGATTACGTGATTTTATTAAATCCTAAAAATCTGGGACAAGCATATAGTAGAAATTTGGGTGCTGAAAAAGCAAGAGGTGAATATCTCCATTTTATCGATCAGGATGATTTTATAGACTCCATGTTTTATAAGCAATTGTTAAGTAGTAATGAAGATATTATAATGGGCAATATTAAGCTTTTTTCTGAAAGTTTAAATAAATATAAATTTTATTACAAGCCGTTTCTTCAAAACAGGCTTTTAAAAGCACAATATCTTCAAGAGCTTAAATATTTGCTTTTGAGTAACTTATCATTCTCACCCGGACAATATCTGATTCGTCGAAATGTATTTTTAAAGTCCACTGGATTTCCTGATTTAACACATAAAGGAGCCGATGATTATGGTTTTTTTGTTAAATTGATTGATAGTCAAAAAATCACTTTTCGATATAAAAGAGAAATAAATTTTTATTATAGACTTCACGATAAACAGTCAAAAAATTCTTTAAATATGCAGGCATCACTGGAGGAATTTTTTGAAACCTATCCAATTCAAAAGTTTTGGGTGCATGCATTTACTGCTCTTAAGCGAATAGGCTTTTTGCGTTGGGTGCGAGTTTTTTACAATAGGTTTTTTTTCTACTACTCAACAAATGATTTTGATTAATCAAATAGAGAAAAATTACCCTTAAGTTTTATTGGGCTGTTTTTCTTGTTGCCCCGCATGTTTCGACTTATATAATGATGGTTAATATTTCTGGATTTTTAGGAATAATAAATAATCTTGATTGAATGAAGATTTTCTTTATCGACGCCAATAATAACACGGCTCAGGTCAATTACCCCTTACTAGAACAGTTTATTTTGAAGGGCATGGATGTAATCTATTTTACTTCTTTTAATCGGTGGGACTCTGATTATTATGAGAGTAATTATGGCGTAAATTCAAAATATATATTTTTCATTTTACCAAATAAAGTCGCAAGTCAAAAGTTGAGACGAATTTTAAAAGGTGCGTTTTACTTGATTGACCTTATCAGGTTTTTTTTAATTATACTATTTAACCGTCCGGAAATTATTCATGTGAATAATATTACAATTGCACCCATCGATTATTATTTTTATAAGTCATTACGGATTTTTAATATCAAATTAATATTAACTCAACACAATTATAAGGAGCATGAAAAAAATACTGTACCTAAATATAAATTAAAGTGTTTTGATGAATTTGATACAATAATTTGCCTTTCGGAATTTACCAAAAATGAATTCCCAGATAAGTTTCATCGTAAAATAATTGTATTGCCACATGGTAATGTTTATAAGAAAGAAATAGCCAATTATGGTGCGAATGCGAATAAGATAGCAAGTAAGCATAAGTCTGTTAATTTGCTTTTTTTTGGATTAATTCGCCCTTATAAAGGAATCGAATTATTAATTGATGCAATACGCAATATGGAAAATACAAATTTTAAAAATATTAATCTTCGTATTGTTGGCAATGCATTGGATAATAGTTATTTACAAAACTTAAGAACGAGGAGTGAATCGGATAGTAATATTTTAATTGTTAATAAATTTATGGATTATGAAGAAATTCTTAACGAAATTACTCGATCAGACATTGGAATATTACCATACATAACAGCAACGCAAAGTGGAGTTCCTTATTTATATGCAGCTATGAATACGCCACTATTAATTACAAATGTGGGCGGATTACCCGAGCAGGTTGACTTGAGATTTAGTGAAGTTTGCGAACCGAATAAAGAATCGCTAATAAAAGGATTGAATACTCTCATAAAAAGGCTTGATGAAAAAGAAATAGATTTATCAAGTTTTCGTAAATTTAATATCGAAAACGAAATAGATACCGTTGCTGACAAATATATTAAATTGTATCATAAAATATTAGCACATAAGTAACGATCAGTGGAAGTTATATCAAAAATGGATAGAGATGTACTTTATAAAACGGAATTGCTTACCTCTGTTTATTCACCACAGAATCTCTACAAAAAGGTCATGTCTCATGCGACCTTCATCCCATCGTTTCAAAGACGATAAATCTATTTGTATTGATACAGTAAGTTTAGGAAAAAGAACGTTAGCAAATTGAGATTAAGTTAGTTTAGATATGAAAATTATATATCTCCACCAATATTTTAAAACCCCGGCAGAACCTGGAGGTACCCGATCTTATTGGATAGCACGAGAACTTAATTCCCGGGGGCATGAAGTCACCATGATTTCCGGTAGTTCAAATATTAAAAAAAGAAAAGAGGTAAAAAATATAGATGGCATTCGTGTAATATATCTCCGTGTTCCCTATGATAACTCTATGGGGATTTTTAATCGGTTTCTTGCTTTTGTGCGGTTTATGATTGGCTCTACTTTGGTTGCCTTGAAGCAGAAAAATGTTAATTTAGTAATTGCTACTTCCACGCCCTTAACTATAGGTTTTCCGGCATTGGTATTGAACTGGATAAAAAAAGTACCTTTCCTGTTTGAGGTTAGGGATTTGTGGCCCGAGGTACCTATCCAAATGGGTGCGCTAAAGAATCCTGTTTTGAAGAAAATAGCAATTGCTTTTGAAAGGAAGATTTATAGTAAAGCGAAACACATTGTTGCTTTATCACCAGGCATGAAAGACGGAGTAATAGCTAATGGTGTACCATCTGAAAAAGTGTCTATGATTCCGAATATGGCCAAAATTGATCAATTTTGGCCACGAAAAGTTGATTACGCAGTATATGATAAGTACAATATAAACAAAGACACCTTTAAGATTATACATTTTGGAGCCATGGGATTGGCTAATGGCCTGGAATACATAATTGATGCAGCTGATATATTAAAAATAAACAATATAAATAACATAGAATTCCTTTTTGTCGGAGATGGTTCTGTTAAAAAGAAGATTAAAGATGAAGTAAAACAACGCGAATTATCTAACATTTCTTTTTTAGGAAAAGTTCCAATGAATGAAATGTCCGAAATTGTAAATGCATGTGATATATCATTAGTTACTTTTGCCAATCTGCCAATACTTACCACAAATTCGCCTAATAAGCTTTTTGATTCCTTATCTGCGGGGAAACCAATAATTGTAAATTCAAATGGATGGACAAAAGAAATGGTAGAAAAATATGAATGTGGCTTTTATGTTGATGGAAATAAACCTGAACATTTGGCAAATCTGGTAAAGAAAATCAAATCAGAAAGAGCAGTTATTAAGAAATTAGGAGAAAATTCAAGAAAACTAGCAGAGACAAAATACGATAAATCTATTTTGTGTAAAGAATTTGTCAATATTGTTGAAAGTGTAATAAATAATAAGCAGAAAAAATTATAGGGTTTAGCAAAGCTTGCAGAAGAGTTTAATGATTTGCTTAAAACATTTTTAAAAGAGAGTTAGTTTATGTATAAAAATTTTATGAAATCAATAGTTGACTTTATAGTTAGTATTATATTAATCCTTGTTTTATTACCTGTTTTTATTGTGGTATCTTTGCTTGTATTTTTAAAATTAGGAGCTCCGGTCATATTTTCGCAAAAGCGCCCCGGTAAAAATGGAAAAACATTCAAAATGTATAAATTCAGGTCAATGACCAATGAAAAAGACGAAAATGGCCAATTATTGCCCAAAGAAAAACGGTTAACCTCATTTGGCAAGAAGTTACGAAGTACAAGTTTGGATGAACTACCGGAGTTGTTTAATGTACTGAAAGGTGATATGAGCATTGTTGGCCCACGACCTTTGCGAATTGAATATTTACCATATTACAGCCCGGAGCAGGCAAGGCGGCACGAAGTGAAATCCGGCATTACAGGCTGGGCGCAAATTAACGGACGAAATGTGCTTAGCTGGGAGGAGCGATTTCAATTAGATGTTTGGTATGTTGACAACGTTTCATTTATTTTGGATTTGAAGATTATTTTCAAAACAATATGGAAAGTAATTAAACGTGAAGGAGTAAACAGCAATGACGAAAAACTTATGCAACCTTTTAAAGAAGCTAAATTGAATGGATAACAAAGATATATACATATTTGGAGCGGGCACTTACGGTGAAGCAATGTTTGAACTGGCAGTTGCATGCGGATATCATCCCAAAGGTTTTTATGATGATGATGAAAGCAAAAAAGGAAACATAGTTATGGATATTCCTGTGCTTGGTAAGTTAGACACTGGTTCGGAATCTGTAAAAAACAAAAATTTCATTATTGCCATTGGAAACAATCAGATACGAAAAGCAAAAATGGAACATCTCATATCCGAAAATGCAAACTTGCCCACATTGATTCATCCAACTGCAATTTTAAGTCCGACAGTTGTTGTTAGCAAGTTAGGATGCTATGTGCATGCAAACTCCTATTTATGGACAAAAGTACACGTAAATGCTTTCAGTATTGTAAGCCCGGCAGTTATAGTTGCTCATCATACAGTACTCGAAAAAGCAACTTTTGTTTCTGCCGGCTCAAATGTTGGTGCAGGTATCACAATCAGGGAAAATGCATTTATTGGTATTGGTTCAACAATAATGACTGGCATCAGCTATATTGGGAAAAACACAACAATCGGTGCAGGTTCTGTTGTTATTAGCGATATTCAGGACAATGTTGTTGTAGTGGGAAATCCGGCCAAAATAATTAAATATAAGCAATAAATATGAACGAACGTATTTTCTTATCGGCTCCTCACATGGGAGGAAACGAGCAAAAATATATAAATGAGGCAATTGAAGCTAATTGGATTGCTCCTTTAGGACCAAATGTTGATAATTTTGAAAAGGAACTTGCATCATATACGCAAACCAAACACGTAGCAGCATTAAGCTCCGGTACCGCAGCATTGCATCTTGCACTTATAAATCTTGGCGTTGAACGGGATGATGAAGTGCTGGTAGCTTCTTTTACGTTTTCAGCCACTGTAAATCCCATTGTTTATCAGGGCGCAGTGCCGGTTTTTATCGATAGTGAAGCTGATACCTGGAATATGGATCCTGAACTACTGGAAAAAGCAATAAAAGACAGTTTGGCCAGGAAAAAAAAGCCCGCAGCAATTATTGTCGTTCATTTGTATGGAATGCCTGCCAAAATGGATGAAATAATGCAAATAGCCGAAAAATACGATATTCCGGTTATCGAAGATGCCGCCGAAGCCCTGGGCAGCAGATTCAAAAATAAACCACTCGGCAGCATCGGCGAAATGGGGGTTTTATCTTTCAACGGAAATAAAATTATTACCACATCAGGTGGCGGAGCCCTTATTTCCAACAATGAAAAACACATCGCACATTCCCGGTTTCTCGCAACGCAAGCGCGTGACAATGCTCCGCACTATCAGCATTCACATATTGGCTACAATTATCGCATGAGTAACATTGTTGCCGGAATAGGACGCGGTCAGCTCGAGGTAATTGAAAAACGTATTGCTCAACGCAGAGAAGTAAACCAATGGTACAGGTCGTTTCTGAATAATTTCGATGGCATCACTTTTTTAGATGAACCGGGCAGCGACTTCTTTTCAAATTTCTGGCTGACAACCATATTGGTCGACAAGAAAAAATGTAAAGGTGTTTCACGTGAAGATATTCGGCTAAAGCTTCTGGAATACAATATAGAAACCCGACCCTTATGGAAACCCATGCATTTGCAACCTGTTTTTGAGAAATATCCGGCTTACATGAATGGAACGTGTGAGCACTTATTTGATTTAGGTCTTTGTTTGCCAAGCAGTTCAAGTTTGTCAGAGGAGCAGAAAAACAGAATTTACAAACATATAATGGAAGCTCTTGGAAGTTGATTGCTAATGAGTACACGGCTTTTGCGAAAAGGCCGTATTTATTCAATATATTTGCAGTTTGATAAAACATAAATAATATGCTATTCTTTAAGTCCAATAAATATACTCCCCGTTGGATTGTTTTTTTACTTGATCTTTTCACAAGTGTACTATCTCTACTCATGGCGTTTATGATTCGTTTCGGATTTTTTCTGCCCGACAGACGGTGGGAAGAGTTTTACGAAGTGTTGCCATTTGTGATTGTGGTGCGGGCTTTAACCTTTATTATTTTTAAAAGCTACAGTGGTGTAATTCGTTATACAAGCGCCAAAGACGCTGAGCGGGTAGTTTTGGTTGTGTCGACAGGAACATTGATTTTTGTAGTATCAAACTATATCAGTTATTTCTTTATAAACGGAAACTACATTATTCCTTTTTCAATTGTCATTATAGATATGTTGACAACTTCTTTTGTGATGGTGTCTATTCGATTTACAATCAAATCGTTGTACCACGAAATAATGAGTCCCAGAAGCCGCCGGGCCAATGTTGTTATTTTTGGTGCCGATGAATCCGGAGCCATTACCAAGCGTACTATAGATCGAGCCCCGGGCATGGGAAAACGTGTTGTTGCATTTGTTGACGATGATAAAACCCGGGTGGGGAAAAAACTGGAAGAAGTGAAGATTTTTCCGGTGGATGAATTGAGGAACATCCTGGATAAATTTGATGTAACCGAAATTATTATCACCAAAACCCAGGTAGATGTTGAACTGAAAAACGACATTGTGCAAACCTGCATTGAAAAAGATGTGGAGATCAAGCGCATTCCCGACAGCAGCCGATGGATCAATGGTGATTTAAGTTACAATCAAATTAAAAATATTCGCATTGAAGAGTTGCTCGAGCGACCGCCTATCCAATTGAGCAATAAAGCTATACGGAAAGAAATTATCGGTAAGGTATTACTTGTCACCGGAGCTGCAGGTTCAATTGGAAGC
>CAYPSX010000035.1:0-24059 GCA_964413185.1 uncultured Bacteroidales bacterium | reverse complement strand
TCGGAATGTAGGCAGACACCTGAAGAAATTAACCAGTCAAATAAACGAGCTATCACATGGTAATTTGGATGTGGAGCTAGACAGAAGCCTCTCTTCAAAAAAGAATGAGCTGGGAGAAATAGTTACATCGCTAGGCCGCATGCTCGATAGTTTGCGTGAAAGTGCCGAATTGGCGCGCAATGTATCTGAAGGCCAACTATATCATAAAGTTGAAGAGCACCGGAAAGGTAATTTAGACAATGCAATTCGAAAAATGATCGCAAACCTGAAAAAAATTGCCAATGAAATTAAAACAGCAGCACAACAAGTAGAGCAGGGCAGCAGCCAGGTAAGCGAGTCAGCACAATCTATTTCGTCCGGGGCAAGCGAGCAGGCATCATCATCAGAAGAAGTTGCCAGCGCAATGGAAGAAATGTCGACCAACATCCAACAAAATACCGAGCATGCACTGCAGGCCGAAAAAGTTGCAGAAATGGTATCTAAAGATATTCAGAGCGTAAGTACCTCTTTTGAAGAAAGTTCAAAAGCAATGGTTGAGATTAAAGAAAAAATTGATAACATTAGCGATATTGCTGAACGAACCGATCTTCTGGCCATAAATGCAGCTATAGAGGCTGCGCGGGCAGGGGAGTATGGAAAAGGTTTTGCCGTTGTAGCTTCAGAAATAAGGGAGTTGGCAGAGACCAGCCAGAAAACGGCTGAACTGATATTAAATGTAGCTTCAAAAAGTATAGAGCAGTTTAGCGATTCTGAGAAAAAGTTGCACAAAGTAGTGCCCGAAATTCAAAGAACAGCTACATTGGTCAAAGAAATTTCTGCTGCAAGCGGAGAGCAAAACAGTGGCGTTTCCGAAATAAATCAGGCGTTACAACAATTATCTTCCGTAACTCAGGGTAATTCAGCTCTTTCTGAAGAAATGGCCGCAAGTTCAGAACAATTATCATCACAAAGTCACACCCTAAATAGTGCCATTGGTTTCCTGAAAACCAGCAAAGAAGAGCACGACAAGGCAAGTCGCTCAAAACTGAAGAAAGAGTTCGACCGAATTAAAGCATTATTGGATGACGATGATAAGCAAAAGACCACCGTCAAAGAAGTTAAGACAGCCTCTTCAGAAAATCAAAATCAGAAACAAAAGAACAATGGGGTGTCATTAGATATGGGCGATGATGAGTTTGAACATTTTGATGAGTAAAGGGATTTTATAGCCCTTCCTTTAAATCTTGCTTTCCGTAAATTTGCTCTTTATCAATCCAGTATAGGGGATTGTAAATGCTATTTTTATTCGGGAAACCAACTTTTAATTTTCTTTAGGGTTTTTCTGGCTTGTATCTGAAAAGGTACAATTACCAAAACGTAGGCACCCAGAAATATCCAAAAACCTATATTAACAATTTTATCGTATTCTTTGGTTTCCAGATAATTGAACATGAGCAACGCAATGGCGAGAATTACTAAAGGAATAATAACTCGTAAATGAGGATTTACCAGTGTAACAATAACTTTGTTTCTATCTCCGTTTTCGCGAATAAAACCGCGGATATTCACCGGTGAAATATTCCAGTAAGGCACCACCGGCCTGAGTGCGAACTGGTCGTCTTTTATTTTACCCCAAAGCGGCTTCTCAAAAGTCCTTCCCCAATAAGAAGTAACCGGGGGTGTGGCAGTATTTTCTTCCAGCTTTTTGTTGATTTCTTCGCGAGTCAGCGTTGTATGTATCGAAGTTTGTATAAACGGCCAAAACTTCATAATTCTCCTTTTTTTATTAAACGGAATAGATTGCTTATTGTTCATGTTTTTTACCACGTGCATAAACTATGGTTCTCAGCAAAAAAACCTTACTTTTGTCATTTCTAAACAATTTAAACTCAGATACTATGACAAAAGTACTTGATAGTGTAAAGCCAGGCGTGCTCTTTGGCGATGATGTGGCGCGCGTATTTAAAATTGCCCGTGAAAACCATTTTGCTCTTCCGGCGGTAAATGTAGTGGGATCAAATTCCATTAATGCTGTTTTGGAAGCTGCAAAAAATGTAAATTCGCCGGTAATCGTCCAGTTTTCAAATGGCGGTGCTTCTTTTTACGCCGGCAAGGGTATAGATTTACCTGGCCAGGACGCAGCTGTGAACGGTGCCATTGCAGGTGCAATGCATGTAAACCAGCTTGCTGAACTTTATGGTGTGCCGGTAATTTTGCATACCGACCATGCCGCTAAAAAACTTTTGCCATGGATCGATGGTTTGCTGGATGCTTCTGAAAAACATTTCAAAGAGCATGGTAAACCACTGTTTTCTTCACACATGCTCGATTTATCAGAAGAACCTTTGGAAGAGAACATAAGTACTTGCGCTCGCTATCTTGAGCGAATGGATAAAATGGGAATGACATTGGAAATTGAGTTAGGTGTAACAGGAGGTGAAGAAGATGGTGTAGATAACTCGGATGTTGATGCATCAATGCTTTACACGCAGCCAGAGGAAGTACATTATGCTTACAAAGAACTAATCAAAATATCTCCAAATTTCACTATTGCTGCATCTTTTGGAAATGTCCACGGCGTTTATAAACCAGGAAATGTAAAACTGACACCCAAAATTCTCGATAATTCGCAAAAATATATTCACGAGAAAGAAAACACCGTAGAGAAGCCCGTGAATTTTGTTTTTCACGGAGGTTCCGGATCATCGCTCGAAGAAATTCGCGAAGCAATTGATTATGGAGTAATAAAAATGAATATCGATACAGATACGCAATGGGCTGCATGGAATGGGGTTCGTGAGTATGATAAGAAGAACCATGATTATTTACAGGCACAGATAGGCAACCCCGAAGGTGAAGATAAGCCCAATAAAAAGTTTTATGATCCGCGTAAGTGGCTGCGCGAAGCCGAAAAATCAATGGTTGAGAGGTTGAAGCAGGCTTTTGAAGATTTGAATTGTATTGACCGGAATTAGTCAACAAACCGAAATGCAAAATAAAAAAAAGGCAGCTCTGTGCAAACAGACTGCCTTTTTGTGTGTTTTTATAAAATTCTAATTGTTTCCGAGGATAAGTGGCATTCCACTATCCCCACTGCCAATCACCACTACCTTACTGTTGGGCGATTGTGATAGCTTCACCGTGGCTTCTATTCCGCGCATGCGCAACAGGCTTTTGGTTAAACTTGCATTAATAATTTTGTTGGCACGTGATTCACCTTCGGCCTCAATTCGTTTACGCTCGGCTTCGCTTTTTTCTTTTTCAAGTTTAAACCTGTATGCCAAGGCTTCCTGTTCCTGTTTTAGTTTGTTTTCGATAGCCATTTTAATGTCGTTTGGCAGTTTTATGGAACGAATTAGCAAGGCACGCATATCAATAAAATTACTCGTTAGCTTTTTTTCGGCTTCTTCAATAATCGCCAATTCAACCTCTGAGCGTTTTGTTGAGTATATTTCCTCAGCCGTGTAGCGGCCTGCCACCTGCCTTACTGTACTTCTTATTTCCGGAATAATGAGCTGGTTTATGTAATCTTGCCCAAATTGCCTGTGCAAATAAGGAATTTTGTTGTAAATGGGGTTGTAACGCACAGAAATATCAATGTTGATGGATAGTCCGTTTTTATCCAGAACATCCATCGGTTCTTCTGATTTTTGCTCTTTTACGTTGTAGGTAATAAAATCGTTCCATGGAGCTATAATGTGAAAGCCCGGAATAAACACATTGGAAGTATCGAGCCCGCCGCTAAACTGACGGAAAACGATGGCGCGTTCGCCCGGGTTTACTTTGTAAAACATGCTACTGCCAAAAAATACTAAGATTATAAATATGGCAATAACGGCAATAATAAGTTGCTGAAGTCCTTTTTTCATAAGTGGTTACTTTTAATGTTTATTAATGTTAAATATGATAATTTCGGTTTATTAACCCATGCCCGGCATGGTTGTCAATACTTTAAATGTGCCTTTGGGTAAGATACTGAGAACCGGTACGGGTGCTCCGTGAATGACCTCTTTGGCAAATGATCCCAGAAAGAAACGAACAATTTCAGGCTGTTGGTGTGTAGTGATGACTACAATATCGCCATCTTTTTCCTGAATATATTCTGTTAATTTATCGATGCGTTCTTTATGATCGTAAAAACGAAAATCCGACTCAATTTCAATGCCTTCTTTTTCAATAAAATTGTGCACTTGCCTGAGTTGTCCTTTCAGTTGCCCTACAACACCATCATCGCGGGTTGAAGAGAACGAAACAGTAAATATTCGCGCCTTATATAACCGTGCAAGCCTGACTGCATCTGTAACTTTTTCCCGTGTTTCTTTACTAAGGTCAAGAGGTAAAATAATGTTCTTTACATTTTTACTGGCGCAACCTTTTTTCACAGTTACAACCGGCACTTCTGCTTCTGTTATAATCCGTAGTGCATTGCTGCCAACAATTTTTTTCTTGATATTGTCAGCGGTAGAGGTGCCCATTACAATTAGCGAAACATTCAGCTTTGCTGATTCATCGAGAATTGTATCGCAAAGTTTTCCTTTTCTAACGATAGGTAAAAAATCGGGTGGGGAGTCGCTCGATAATTTTTCTGCTTCATTGACCAGGGTCTGCTCAATGCTGACAATATGGTTGTTTTTTTCTTTTTCGTCCATAAAGTTCCATGGCGGAAGGTTCTCACGTATAACATGTAGCAGGTAAACCTTTGCTCCCGATATTTTTGCCAGCTGAGTCGCTTGATATATCCCTTCTTTTGATTTATCGGAAAAGTCAACCGGTACAAGTATTTTGGCCTCTTTTTTTTCCATATTTTTATTATTAATTAAATAGACTACCAATTTTGTTGTGCTTCTCAAATATGATTTATCTATTCAAATTTAGTGAACTTTAGATAAATTTTAATAGTTTTGATTCTTTAAACGACCTTTTTTATTTAAGTTGCAATGCAAGTTAGCACAAAAAAGGTCATTATTTATTTAACTAATACAAAATTAATTATATATGGCACAAATACAAGCTTCAGAACTGATAGTTAATCCCGACGGATCAATTTTTCATTTACATCTTAAACCAGAGGACATTGCAGATACCATTATTTTGGTTGGTGACCAGAGCCGGGTAGATATAATTGGCGAATACTTTGATGAAATTGAAGTGACACGTCAAAACCGGGAATTTCGGACAAAAACCGGCACCTACAATGGAAAACGCATGAGTGTTATATCAACAGGAATTGGTACAGATAATATCGATATAGTAGTCAATGAACTCGATGCTTTGGTCAATATTGATCTGGAAAAACGCGAAGTTAAGAAGGAGCATAAATCGCTCAAATTAGTAAGAATCGGAACATCCGGAGCATTGCAGGCTAATATTCCTGTTGATACACCGGTAATCAGTAAATATGCCTGCGGCTTCGATGGGTTGCTTAATTTTTATGCCGATCGCGATAAGGTAAGTAACCTGGCCATGGAAAGCCAGTTTATGGAACACATGGGCTATTATAAAAAGCTGGCCGTTCCTTATTTTGTTGAGGCAGATAACGATTTGTTTGGCATGTTGAAGCCCGGATGTGTTGATGGAATTACGATTTCGGCACCAGGTTTTTATGGACCGCAGGGACGGGTACTACGTCTTGATATCAAAGACCCTGACATAAATGATAAAATATCTTCATTAGAACTTAATGGCGATCATTTTACAAATTATGAAATGGAATGTTCTGCTATTTACGGACTTTCGAAATTGCTTGGACATCAAGCAGCAACGATCTGTAATATTATTGCCAACAGAATGCGCGGAGAGTATAGTAAAGATTATAAAGCAGGTTTACGTGTTACCATTAAAAATGTGCTGGACAGGTTAAGTTATTAACCATGGATAAGGAGCTTTCTTATTTGTTAGAATTGATGGACGATCCCAATTCAGAAGTGTATAATGCTGTGGAAAGCAGAGTAATCGGTTTGGGAAAACCGATTGCTGCAGATCTGGAGAAGTATTGGGAGAAATCGAATAATGTTTTAGTGCAGAGTCGAATTGAGAACCTTTTGCAAACTATCAATTTTAATTTTCTGAAAGATCAATTGAGGAAATGGATACACAAGAGTGATTTTAATATGCTCTATGGAAGTTATCTGGTATCTTTGATTCAATATCCTGACCTGGAGTTTGCTGATATTTCAAAAAAATTTGAAGAAGTAAAACGTGACCTGTGGCTCGAAATGAACCCTCAACTTACAGCTCTTGAAAAAGTTCGGGTATTGAACCACATTATTTTCCACCTACATAAATTCCGGGGGAGTAGAAGCAACCCTACAAGTCCGCAACATTTTTTTGTCAATAACTTATTAGACACACAACGCGGAAATCAATACGCCATGGCGATGCTATATTCTTCTTTGGCCCAGTCTGTTGATTTGCCTGTTTATGGACTAAAACTACCCCATAATTATTTATTGGCCTACAACGATAAATCGTTAGCCAAATATGCAGGGCATGACAAATCAGGTATTTTGTTTTATATCGACCCCTATAATAAAGGTGCGATTTTTGGGCCACAGGAATTGACCAAAATGCTCAAAAAAAACAATGTAAAACCAAGGAATGATTTTTACGAGCCATCGGATAATGTTTTTTTCATACAACAGATATATAGTGCACTGCTTCTTACATTTCAAAAGCTCGGTTACACAGAGAAGGTAGAAAAGATTGCAGAGTTATTGAGATTCATAGCTGATGAACAAAAGCGTATTATTAAACGTAAGGGTAGATAAATACCGTTGTTTTATTATTTATGAAGCAGCTTAATATAATAGAGTTTATTTAAAATATAACCGGGGCACCTGTTCCGGGCATACAAAAAAACTATGAATAGTTTAAAAGTGCTGTACAGAAGATACAGGGAAAGCATCTTCAATTTTTTACTTTTCGTTGTTACGGTTGGGATACTTGTGTTTTTAATACCAACAGAAAGGAAATTTGGTTTTGAATATCGGAAAGGAGCACCCTGGTTGCATGCCGACCTTATTGCACCATTTAATTTTGCCATAAGAAAAAATGCTGATGTAATTGAACGTCAGGAAGACAGTATATTAAAGGAAGCCAATGTTTTTTACAGGTTTAATGATAAACGGTTCATCGACCTTGATTCGCTTTTTAATGCAGAAACCGAAAAAAAACTCGACGCTCTTTTTGATACAGATACTATTCCACAAAGTTACGAAGGCGATGCAAATCTTTACATGGATAGCATCAGATTGATGTACTCAGATATTATGCACCGGGGGGTGGTGGATACGATTATATTGGGTGCCAACCAGAAACCTAAAAGTATTGCGCTCATAAGAAATAATGTGGTTGAAGAAATTGAAGGCCGATTGCCAACAGAAGAAATGGCCAAAAGTAAAATTAAAGCATCGATTCGCAATTTTGATTTGCCAAAAGGGTCTGTTGAACAGTTTTTTAGGTCTTTGGATATAAAAAAATATATAAAACCGACTGCACAATATGACCACCGGACAACTTTGGACAATTACCAAAGTCTCACCAAATCTGTTTCATCCACCACCGGAATGATTCAGCAAGGGCAGCGTATCATAAGCCGCGGTGAGCTTATTACTGATCGTACATACCAAATTATTGAGTCTTTACGACTGGAGTACGAATCGCAGCAAGGTATTGGTAAAGTGAAGGATTGGCTTCTGCTTGGTAAAATAGTAGTTATTTCTGTCGCCATTGGCGTATTATTCCTTTTCCTGATATATTTTCGGCGCGAAGTACTTAAGCACCGTATGAAATCATATTTTATTGTTTTTCTGCTATTATTGATTGTTTTGGCTGCCGGATTGTCTGCTGATCAGGAAAACATAAATATTTATGTTGTGCCCGTGGCCATAATGCCCATTATCATACAAATTTTTTATGATGCACGCCTGGCGATTTTTGTGCACATGGTCACGATTGTAATTGTTGGGTTTATTGTGCCCAACCCTTTTGAATTTGTATTTATTCAATTTGTTGTCGGGGTTGTAGCCATCATGAGTTTGCGCAACATGCACAGGCGGCAGCAAATATTTTTTGCTGCACTGGCAGTTTTCTTAACATACAGTTTAGTCTATGCTGGGTTGGGCATGATGCAAGAAGGCGATATAACCAAACTTGAACCTATGCAATTTGCGTGGTTTGCAGGAAACAGCATGTTGGTTTTATGGTCGTACCCGCTGATATACTTATTTGAAAAAATGTTTGGTTTTCTGTCGGATGTCACACTGATGGAACTTGCCGATACGAACCATCCGCTGCTCAGGAAACTTAACGAACAAGCTCCCGGTACTTTTCAGCATTCAATGCAGGTTGCCAATTTGGCAGAAGCTGTAATATATCGCATTGGAGGTAATCCTTCTTTGGTACGCACCGGTGCTTTGTATCACGATATTGGTAAAATGAAAAATCCTGAATATTTTATAGAAAATCAGGCGCCCAACCGCAACCCACACGATAAACATACATTTGAAGATAGTGCCCAAATAATAATCGACCATGTGAAACAAGGTGTGAAAATGGCCAAGAGCTACAATTTGCCAAAACCTGTGGTCGATTTTATTCGCACGCACCATGGCGATGGTTTAGTGCAATATTTTTACAGGTCGCATGTAAACCAGTTTCCGGAAGATATTGTTGATGAAACAAGGTTCAGGTACCCCGGGCCAACACCATTTTCAAAAGAAACAGGTGTGGTAATGTTGGCTGATTCGGTTGAAGCTGCATCGCGCAGCTTAAAAACAATGAATGAGGAAACACTGGATAACCTGGTAGATAATATTATTTCATATATTATTGGGGAAGATCAGCTTGATGATGCTGACCTGACTTTTAAAGATATTTCTATTGCCAAGAGTATTTTTAAAGAAAAGCTCAAGAATATTTACCATGCACGTATAGAATATCCTGAGGATAATAATAAGCCGAAAGAATAAAAAAAAGCGCCTTGCAAACAGGGCGCTTTTTTTGGTTTTGTGTTCCGTCCTAAAATAAGTCAATTTTGTGTCAACTTATTTAGAATGACTCAACTCTTTTGTTAGCATTCGTTGCAATTTCCACCACAACTACTACAGTCGTCCTGTGGATTAACTGCTGCAAGTTCTTCATCAGTAGCTTCACGAACGTTCAATACATTACCTTTAAAGTGGAGGTCTTTACCAGCCATTGGGTGGTTAAAGTCCATTTTTACGGCTTCATCGCCAATTTCAAGTACGGTTCCGTTTATTCGGTTTCCGGCTTTGTCCATCATGGGTACAGTAGCTCCTACTTTTACAATATCGTAGTTTACTTTACCATCCATTTCGAAAATGTTAATTGGCAGGTCCATAATCATTTCATCTGATTTTGAGCCATAAGCTTCAGGACTTTTTAGTTGAAATTCAAATTCATCACCAGGGTTCATGCCTTCGATATTCGCTTCGAATTTTGGTATCATTAATCCTGCTCCAAAAACAAACGTTAATGGGCGCTCTTCTGTTACTTTTTCAATAGTGTCACCTTCGGCAGTTTCATTTTTAAGTTCGTATGTTAGTTCAACTACCTTGTTTTTTTCAATCATCATAATGTGTTATGCTTTTAAGTTTTAAAATGTCAAATAAACAACTAATTAGCGAAGGCTCAAAAAAAACAACCTTTCAATATGAGTTTGTTCTTAAAAAGTTTGTGCTAATAATTGTGTGTGTATTTGTTGATTAATTTTAAAAAGCAGGTCGCAAATTGCAGGCCAATAGTTTTTATTTGGCAACCAATTCACTAAATGTGCAATGCAACATAACTGTTTTATGACATATCGAGCTCTTATTCCATGCCCCAACTGCATATTCTTAGTTAGCGCCAGCAAGAAAACTACCTTCTTTATTTGTAGTAACCAATGGTTCTGGCCACAATATATTTGGGCTCGCCGTTTTCGTATTGAATTTGCTTAATCCAGTTTCCTTGTTCATCGAATTCGTAATCAAATGTCCAGATTGTTTCATCGGAGTATATCGAGTTCCAAACTTCTTTTACCACCAAATCGTTATCGTTATATTCGTAAGTTCTAGTGGTTCGCGGACGATTCAGGTTCTGGCTACTGTATTCTTTTCCTTCTATTTTGAGGTTGCGGGTGTTGTATTTGTATGTAGTTTTGTATGCGATTGTATTGTCCTCGAAAATTTGGACTTTTTCCAGCACGTTTCCTGCAGTATCGTTTTTATATATATACTTTTTTTCTATTGTGCTGTCCGACCGGTAATCAATACGTTCTGTTTTGTAGCCGTTTTCATAATGCAGTAATTTGTTAGTAATGATGTAAATGTACAAAAAACAAATAATTAACGAAATGTAAAAAATATGTAGAGCTGCAACGTTATGAATTTTTAGTCGTCATTTAAACGCGTTGTTTTTGAAACATGCTTGTTCGATAGCGTACATTATTTTGTGAGGCATGTCTTTTATAAATTCATGATATATAATGGTTTAGTTGTTGTCGGCATGTTTCTTGGACATTAATAAATAACCCTTAAAAACCCTAAAAAAACCCATGTATTATGTCTAATGCTGTTACGTATTTTTTTACACTGTTAATTTGTTTAAGTCAACTGGCAGTTGCACAGAAAAATTATGAAGCCCGTTTTACAAGCCAAAAACCTAAAATTGACGGAGTTATAAACGATGCTGCCTGGGAGAATGCTGTCTGGATCAATGAATTTACACAGCATGATCCCTACGAAGGTAAGGCGCCATCTCAACAAACGGTTTTTAAAATTGTGTACGACAATGATAATGTATACATGGCCGTACGCGCCTATGATACCGAGCCTGAAAAAATTGAAAGGCAATTTTCGCGTCGCGATAATTTGAATGGCGATTACATACGCATTATTTTTGACAGTTATCACGATAAGCGTACAGCTTTTCGTTTTTCTGTTAGTGCAGCCGGTGTAAAAGAAGATGCTGTAATTAGTAACGATGGCGATAATATCGACAATAACTGGGATCCGATTTGGTATGTTAAAACTAAAATTGATGACCAGGGATGGACAGCCGAGCTTAAAATTCCGCTCACACAACTTCGTTTTAGCAAGAATGGGAAGCAATTGTGGGGATTACAAATTGAGCGGTATATTTATCGCCTGCAGGAAACAAATCAATGGAAACTCATACCCAAAGATGCCGGTGGATATGTCAGTCAGTTTGGCAAACTATCGGGCATGGATGGTATCAATCCGAAAAAAGAGGCATCGCTAACTCCCTATTTGGTAACTTCGGTTGAGCAATTTGAAAAAGTTCCTGATAATCCATTCAAAAAGAAAGGATATGATTTTCGGTTTAATGGCGGGCTCAATGGAAAACTCGGTATAACCAACAATCTCACCCTCGATATGGCCATTAATCCCGATTTTGGACAGGTTGAAGCTGATCCATCGCAGGTTAATTTGACTGCTTATGAAACTTTTTTCGAAGAAAAACGCCCATTTTTTATCGAGGGCAGCAACATAATGAACTTCAGGTTGATGCCCATGGGTGATTTTATGACTGATAATCTTTTTTATTCGCGCAGGATTGGTCGAAACCCTCATTATTCACCCGATTTAGAAGATGAGGAATATGCCGATGCTCCACAAAACACAAGTATTTTAGGTGCATTCAAATTAACAGGTAAAACTAAAGATGGTTGGTCTGTAGGTATCCTGGAGTCTGTTACAGAAAAAGAATATGCCGAGATTTCTGATGGTGAAGATTCTCATTACACCAATACCGAACCCTTAACCAACTATTTTTTGTCGAGGGTAGAACGCGATTTTAATGATGGCAGTACACGTTTAGGGGGTATTTTTACTGCTACAAACCGTAAAATTGATGCCGATCATTTAAATTATTTGCACGATGGTGCCTATACCGGAGGATTGAATTTTGCCCATCATTGGGATAATAAAACTTATGTTTTCAAGGTTCGCAGTGCTTTTTCCTACGTTACCGGCTCAGATGAAGCTATAACAAACACGCAAAATTCATCAACCCATTATTTTGACCGACCGGATGCAAGCCATTTGCATTTAGATACAACCCGCAATTCCCTTACAGGTTACGGTACAAGTATGATGGTTGGAAAAATGGGAAAAGGAAATATAAGGTACGCCCTGTTTTTAAATATGAAATCGCCTGAACTAAATATGAACGATATGGGATACCAGCGTGAAGCCGATCACCTTTCCGAGCTTTTTTGGCTTCAATACAGGCTTTTGGAGCCGGCTTGGATTTTTAGAGCGTTTTATGCAAATATTAATCAATGGGAGGTGCATGATTTCGATGGTACAAGGCTTACAACCGGTGGCAACTATGGTATTTCAACGCAGTTGAAAAATTATTGGTGGATATACTTCGGAACGAGCGGTAACCTGGAGCGCTTATCTAAAACTGCGCTGTTTGGCGGTCCGTATTTAAAATTGCCTCATAGTTTAAATAATTGGTTTTCAGTTAGTAGTGACTCAAGGAAAAAGTTCAGGGTAAGTTTCGGAGGATCTTCCAATATTTCCGGCGACAGCGATAGAGAATATTATAACGTATGGACAAATATTACTTACAAACCCCATGAAATGGTCGATTTGACATTGAATCCGTCTGTTACTTATAACGACAATAATTTGCAATATGTAACGCAGGAGACTTATAATAACGAGGATGCATACATAATGGGGCGCATTAAACAAACTACATTGCGAATGTCGCTCAGGGCTAATATTTCCATTACACCCGAATTATCTATCCAGTATTGGGGACAACCTTTTATTAGTGCTGGTAAGTATTCTGAATTTAAGCGGATTACCAATCCCAGAGCAGATGCTTACAATAATCGTTTTACACAATTTAACGAAAACCAGAATACATTAACTGATGGTGTTTATGAAATTGACGAAAATACCGATGGTACCGTTGACTATAGCTTTGATAAACCCGACTTTAATGTGATGGATTTTATTTCCAATCTCGTAATACGTTGGGAGTATTCGCCCGGTTCGGCTATTTACTTAGTGTGGACACAAAACCGTAGTGAATCTACATCTGAGGGTGCGTTCAAATTTACCCAAAATACCAATGATTTATTTGCGGTATCTCCAAACAATGTATTCTTAATTAAGGCAACCTATCGCTTAGCAATAAACTAAAGCCGGTCCGAATTAAGAAAATATAGTTGAAATTGGGGGTTGATGTAACAAATTTTTAGTATTCTGAAATAAAATAAAACATACGAATGAATTTTCATTGAAAAATTTAATATCTTGGAGAATAATTGAGTTTTACCTTTAAAAAGAACAATATGAGGCAATTCTTTATTCTCCTTTCGCTGGTGTTTTGTTTTATTATTCCTGCTACAAGTGCATTTGGCAGTCAGAACGATACAATAACAGCAAACACAGGTAACCATCATGCAAAAGTTACTGTGCATGTGAATTCAAATGCACATAACAATAGCGAGCCCCAACGTGAAAATCACAACGCACATCAACAATCACAAGAGCATGAAGACGGACATCATTCCGATATGTCGCCCTTGTTTTTTGTAATTGTAGCTTTAATTATTGGTGCTGCAACGCGCCATTTCCTGCGAAAAAGTCCGATTCCTTACACTGTTACATTGTTGCTCATAGGCCTTTTAACAGGGGTGGCTGTACGTATTGGTTTTTTTAACGGATGGGGCGATGCTTTTACTCTTGCTGTTAAATGGGCCGGACATATTGACCCACATCTTATTTTATACGTATTTCTTCCAACATTGATTTTTGAAGCTGCATTTGCCATGGATGTTCATACATTCAAAAAGTCGGTTGGGAATGCAATTATTTTAGCTGTGCCCGGCATTATTGTGGCCTTGTTGCTTACTGCTGCCTTTGTTCTTGGAATTAAGGAGATGGGCATTGGTTTACCTGATTGGACCTGGCAGGTAGCGCTCTTGTTTGGCGTGGTTATTAGTGCAACAGACCCGGTTGCAGTAGTTGCGTTACTGAAAGAACTTGGCGCAAGCAAAAAGCTGGGAACACTAATTGAAGGTGAATCGCTTTTGAATGATGGTACTGCCATTGTAATTTTTCTTGTTATTTTAGGTGGTATGAAAGGTGCTGCACCGGATATGGGTGACTTGGAAGCTTTTGTTTTTAATTTGAACCCCGTTCTTAAATTTGCCTACATTTCATTTGGAGGAATATTATTGGGTTTAGTTGTTGGAGGAATCACAATTCGCTGGGTGCGGGGTGTTTTTAACGATGCTATGGTAGAAATATCTGCTATTGTTACGGCAGCTTATATCACCTTTTTTATTGCTGAGCATTTTTTATATGTTTCCGGTGTACTTGGACTTGTTGCACTTGGATTGGCTGCTGCAAGTGTAGGTCGAACACGTATCAGTCCCGAGGTGGAGCATTTCCTGCATGAGTTCTGGGAATTGCTGGCATTTATTGCAAATACACTCATTTTTATTATTGTAGGCGTAGTAATTGCAGAACAAGCCGTGTTTACTGGTAAAGATTTCCTCATTCTGTTTTTAATTTATATCGGAATACTTGTGATCAGAGCCATCGTAGTTGGAATGTTTTTTCCTGTTATGCGCAATACCGGCTACGGGCTCGATAAAAAAAATGCAATAGTGGTATGGTACGGAGCGTTGCGAGGAGCTATCGGACTGGCGCTGGCTTTAATTGTTGCCAGCCTGGATCCTGAAGTATTGCCAAAAAATATTCAGAATCAATTTTTGTTTTATACAGCCGGAATCGTGATTTTGACATTAGTTGTAAATGCAGTTACCATCAAATACCTGATACAAATGCTTGGGCTGACCAAATTGCCGGCGGCTAAAGCCCAAATGATATACAATGCACAGGCATTTCTGCGAACAGCATCCATTAATGCAATTGACAAAATCAAACGCGACCGGTTCATGAATCATGCAAACTGGATACAGGTAAAAAAATACCTGCCCGGAAAACCTGAGATCAACAAGGAGGAGATTGGCGATATTGAAACTATTGCCGAAATCAGAAGGAGAATTCTGGAACAAGAGAAAAGTAGTTACTGGATGCAGTTTAAAGAAGGATTGCTGGGACCAACAGCTGTACAGAAACTTACCGAAGGCATTAATACAATTCTCGATGCAGGCGGTTTAATTTCTCTTAGCGATCGTAAAGACTTGGAAGATAGCTGGAAAACCCCTTCATTCTTAAAGTATTTGCAAAATAAACCTTTGTTGGAAAAAATTACTCAGCGCATGTTTTTTGAACGGTTAGCAGTGAGTTACGACTCTGCCCGTGGATTTGTTGAAGCGCAAGAAGACGCATTGCAGTTAGTTGAGAGCATGTACCGCGAATTAGGAGAGGGTAGTGATGGCGAAAAATCTAAAAGTCTGGAAATTATTGAAGAAGAGATTAATGAGAATCGAATTCACGGACTTACATATTTACGAAACCTGCGTAAAAGTTATCCGGAAATATACAATGCCATTTCTACAAGGCAGGCCATCAGGTCGTTACTCAATTATGAAATGCATACTGTTGAAAGGTTGCAGAAAAAAGGCCGGATAGATTCAAGTGAAGCTTCAAAAATGGCCCATTATATTGAAATACGAATGAAAAAACTAATTCATTCGCCACCATCAGTGAAGTTACCCAAAAACATCAAACTTCTGAAAGATATGGAATGGTTCGATGAGGTGGAAATTGGCATGCTGAAAAAAGTAGCTGCAGGTTTTAGCTCCAATGTTTATTCCGTTGGCGATACATTAATAAAAGAAAATGAAAGTGGCAATGCAATTTATGTTGTAGTGCGGGGGTCGGTGAAAGTAACCATAGGTGATGAGATTGTTGCCATTTTGGGGCCCGGAAATGTTGTCGGAGAAACATCCATACTTACGGGGCAAACAACCTCAGCCACTATTACAGCCGAATCTCCGGTAACAGCCCTGCGCATGAAATATCTTAAAATTCAGCGTTTGTTGAATGAAGATAAATATTTGTATGAAAACTTGTGGAAAATTGCCGGCAGGCGCATGGCAGAAAATATTTTATCGCGAACCGACCCGTATAGCCGCTTGAAGCGAAAGAAACTTCAACGAACCATCGATAAAGGCGAAGTAACCTTCTTTAAAAAATCGGAAACCCTTTCTCTTGAAGGAAAAACCGGCGTATTGCTGTCCGGATCGATGGAAGCAGGAGGTAAAATAATTGAACAGGGAGCCGTTCTTGATGGCGATCAATATGAAATTACGGAGGATTCAAAGGTGTTTTTAATGTAAACATTTTAAATTGTACAGTGTTTTCAGAGAAAAGAAAAATCAATGCGCAGGATAATAATTATCAGCTTAGTTGTTTTTAGCTTTGGCTCTCTGGCCGCTCAGAATGCATCCATCCGATTGAAAATTACGGGCATTAAAAACAATGATGGCGTTGTACGAATTGGAATATATAATAGTGAGCAGTCTTTTCTTGAAGAGAAAAAGGTGGCTGGTGGAGCTGTAATAGAAAAATTAAAACAACAAGTTAGCTATGTTTTTGACAGTTTGCCGTCAGGGAATTATGCCATAGCTGTTTGGCACGATGAAAATAATAATCAGAAACTCGATACCAATATTTTGGGTATGCCAGTTGAGAATTATGGTTTTTCCAACAATAAATTTGGCACTTTTGGTCCGCCCGGTTTTGATGAGGTTGCAGTAACTTTAAAACCCGGCAAAATAGTTGAGCTGACTATCAATCTTGAATAACTATTGTCATCCCACTGTTGTCTACCCAGGAATTGAAACAAAAAAAACCGCCAGTTAAGCCGGCGGTTTTTTTATGATTTGGACTTTTTTTTATTCCACAATCGTCATTTCTTCAATCAGGTTGTCAGCCTCTGCATATTTATCTACAATAAACAACACGTAGCGAATGTCGAGCATAATGTTGCGGCATATTTCAGGTTTGTACGTTATATCGCTCATTACACCTTCCCACGCACGGTCGAAATTAATCCCGATTAACCGGCCTTCGGCATCCAAAACCGGGCTGCCTGAATTGCCGCCGGTTGTGTGGTTTGTGCCAATGAAGCAAACGGGAACATCGCCACTGGCATTGGTGTAATTGCCGTAATCTTTATTTTTGTACAATTCTTTGAGTTTTTCCGGTACGCGATAATCGTAAACATCCGGGTTGTCTTTTTCCATAATGCCTTCCAGCGTTGTTTGATAGTGGTATTGAACGCCATCGCGCGGTTCGTAACCATCTATTTTACCAAAAGCAATACGGAATGTAGAATTGGCGTCCGGGTAAAAGTTTCGGTCTTTCTGCATTTTCCTCAAGCCTGCAATGTATTTCCTGTCAAGGATATCCAGTTTGTCTGATATTTCGCCGTAACGCGCCAGAATATTATCCCGGTAATAGTTTACTAAACTTGTGTAAAGCAGAAAAGCCGGATCGCCTTCAATTTTTTTATGGTCACCAGGTTTAAAGTTTTCCAATAGCTTGTCCGTTTTTTCCACATTTGTGAATATGGACTCCTCAAACAGATAGTTGGTATAGTCCTCAAAATCACCATTATATTTTTTGTGAATGGAATCGGCTATTGGCGCCCTGTATTCTTGGGGCACACCGTTGTAGTATTCATTTAGCATTTTTGCTGCTATTTCTTTGTCAATGGACAGGTGGTAATCTTTAAAATGAGCGGTAATTCTGTTTTCAAGGCGCTTAATAGATTCTTCTACTTCTTTCTGGTTTTCGTCTCTTTGCGCATCGTCGAGTAAGCGTGTAAATTCTCCGGCAAAGTCAACCAATTCAATGGCTTGTATTGATTCTATGGCATAGAAAAAGCCCTCCTGAAGCGGGGTGAGGGAGTCGTAAAGTACTTTGTATTGGTCGATAATGCCACTGTATTTTTTGTTCGTTGTAGCCCACTCTTTATATTTTGTTTCGAGCTCTTTTTTGTTTTTAATAGTTTCAAAGCGCTCCAAGCCTTTATTTTCACCGATCCATTTTTTCCATCCGTTTGATGTCCCGGCATATTTCGATGCGTATTTAATACGTACAGCCTTATCTTTTTCCATGTATTTGTTCATTACATCCAGTCGCAGGCCGCGCAGCTTGATGCGCAAGGGATTGATGTGGTTTTTCTTTAGATCAACAGCAAAAGAAGGAATGTATTGCTCCGTAGTTCCCGGATATCCCAATACCATGGTAAAATCGCCTTTGTTAATTCCGTTGTTGGAGATTTTAAAGTGCATAATGGGTTTGTACGGTACATTTTCTGCTGTATATGCCGATGGTTTGTTGTCTTTTGATGCGTAGATTCGGAACATACTAAAATCGCCCGTATGGCGGGGCCACGACCAGTTATCTGTATCGCCGCCAAATTTGCCGATAGCCGACGGCGGCGCACCTACCAATCGCACATCTTCAAATATCTCATAAACAGATAAATAGTATTCGTTTCCGGCGAAAAACTGTTTAATGTTGGCCTGAAAATGCGTACCTTCTTCTGCTTTGTCAATAATAGCCTCTTGATTGTCGCGAATTTTCATTTCGCGTTCGTCTTCTGTCATGTCATCGGTTACATCCTTCATGACCTGATCGGTTACATCTTCCATTCTTTTGAGAAAACTTGCTGTCATCCAAGGATTTGCCAGTTCCTGATCTTTTTCGTATGCCCAAAAACCATCTGTCAGGTAGTCGTGTTCAACGGAGCTGTGCTTTTGGATAGCCCTGTATCCACAATGGTGATTTGTAACAATTAAACCTTCGTCGGAAATAAGTTCTGCCGTGCAAAAATGCCTGAATGGCCTTCCATTATAGCCTAAGCCAACAACCCCGTCTTTCAACGATGCCTTGTTGATACTGTAAATATCTTCTGCCGAAAGTTTGAACCCTGCCTTTTGCATCTCTTTAAAAGAATATTTTTTTAGCAAAATGGGCATCCACATTCCTTCATGTGCTTGCAGTTGAGGTAGAATCAAAATAAATGCAAGTGTGAAAAGGATTAATTTTCTTTTTATCATTTTTCCGAATATTTAGAGTTATACAATTTCCACTAATTTTTTATAAAGTTGATGTACGGGCAGTCCCATCACATTGAAATAACTTCCTTCAATGTGGCTCACGGCCGCCATGCCAAACCATTCTTGTATGCCATAAGCGCCGGCTTTGTCATAGGGTTTGGCTTGTTTTATGTAGCTCAAAATCAGTTCGTCTGATATTTTGTCGAATGTAACTTTTGTAATGCTGTGAAATACATGGTTTTTGCTGATTTCGCGAATGCAAACTCCTGTAACTACTTCGTGTGTAGTGTCCGACAGTATTTTGAGCATCTCAAATGCTTCCTGTTCACTTTCCGGCTTGGCGAGAAGATGTTCGTTAAGTGCAACAACGGTGTCGGCAGTAATGATTAGCTCATTTTTTGCAGGTTGATCAAAAGCGGATGCTTTCTTTTGGGCAAGGTGCTCTGCTATTTGGTTTACAGGCATGTTCTCAGGAAAAGTTTCATCTACGGGCACGGTTTTTATCCTGAATTTTAGTCCCAATTGCTCCAATAAGCTTTTGCGCCTTGGCGACCCTGAACCTAAAATAATTTTTTTATGTTGATTAATTTTTTCGATCATCAAATTTGCATAACATTATAACGGACTATAATGGTGTATAAAAGCCCGGTGAACATAATGATTTTCATTAGCTGGCTTAATCTGTGGAACTCTTTTTTCTTATCGGCATAATGCAATAAATATCCGTGAAGGAGTAACGGGAAAATTACAAAAAGAATGATGTAGACCCATGATAAAGTGTCTGACACTACTCTTTGCGCTACGTAAATAATTGCCCCCAGTGTTATTCCCGTTAAAATTTGCACCAGCCATTTTGCTTTTCGCATGCCCATTACAATGGGGACAGATTGTCTTTTGTAACGCATATCACCCCGAATATCTTCAAAATCTTTTACAATTTCGCGGATAAAATTGGTCATGAATGCAAAAAACGAAAAAGCAATTACCCATAATGAAATGATGTAAAGATTACGCTGAACCATTTCTGAGCCAAAAAGTGTAATTCCTGTGTTGGACTGGTAGGTGTATTCAAACAGAAGCACTTGCAAAGGTACCATTGCAGTAAGCAACGAAACGATGATGTTTCCTACAAGGAACATTCTTTTATACGTGGTTGAATAAAACCAAAAGATACCGCTTACAAAAAGATACACCATAACGACCCACCAAAGGTGAACCTGCCATGCCAGCCATGCACCAATAAGTACGGCAAGGCCGGTAAAAACCGTATGCAATGTAATGGCGCTTATTCGGCTCATTTTTTGTCCCACAACAACCCGGTGCGGTTTATTGATCAGGTCTATTTTACGATCGAAATAGTCATTGATAATGTAGCCGGCCGATCCCATAAAAATGGTAGCCAGTACCATCAACCAAAAGTCTGTATCGGGCATGGCCAGTTCCAGTCCCATGTAGTTCAACATGGGCTGCATTACAGCATAGCGTATGGCGATCATTACCATGGGTATGATAATAAGATTTGGCCACCTGATGAGTCGTAAAAATGACATCATTATATTATTGTTTTTGTGTTATCCAGTTTTCCTGGGCGCGCAACACCTGTTCAACGACATCCCGAACGCAGCCTTCACCGCCTTTTTTGTCGGATATGTAGGCTGAAACTGCTTTGATATCGGAATCAGCATCGGCCGGGCAAGTTGGTACGCCCACTTTTTTCATTACGTTAAGGTCGGGTATATCATCGCCCATGTATAAAATATCTTTTGCACCAATTTTGTTTTTTTCAATAAAATCCGCAAAATCGAGCTCTTTATCTGTCGATGCAAGATATATGTTGCTTATGCCCAGCTTGTTAAATCGCCATCGAACGGGCTCGTCCTCACCGCCGGTAATTATTCCGATTGGATAACCGGCTTCGGCAGCATATTTTATGGCAAAGCCATCGCGAATGTTCATTTGTCTTGCTAGTTCACCACCCGGTAGTAAAAACAGCGTACCGTTTGTAAATACACCATCTACATCAAAAACAAATGCTTTAACCTGGCTGAGTTGCTCTTTGAAATTTTTTTTCATTCTATTTTATTGTCTCTGTACTATGCGTCTTTGTATTTAAGCTCCTTAGAAATGGTTGATTCTCCTATGTGCGTAGTAAAAACTTCAAGAAAATGGACATAACGCAGTTATTGGAGTTTTCTTATACGCACTAAATATACTAATCATTTTTCTTTGTAGTCAAAGATAAAACGATTTTTTATCCATTCTGAAAGCTGATGGTATTTCTCTGCTAAATCAGGCGAAAGTTGTTGAACATGTTTTTCAATTGTAACCATGTCTTGTCGTATGGCCGGACCGGTTTGTACCTCAGATGGTTTATTTATTGAAGCTTTTTGCGCCGTTTCTTTGATTAATGGAGCCAGTATATTAAAATCAAGGTCGTTTTCCGATAACACATCACTTGAAAAAGTGTACATCAAATTTGTAAAATTGCATGCAAATACGGCCGCAGTATGAATCTTTAACCGTTCTGCACTGTTTATCCGGTGTACATTGGCCGAAAGTTTTTCTGCAATATACGCCAAAGTTTTCCCTGTTTTTGGGTTGCTCGATTCAATGCATAGCGGAATTTCTCGAAAATCAATAATTCTTTGAGCGGAAAAGGTTTGGAGCGGATACAAAACTCCCGCATTTTCATGAAAACCGGCTATTGTGGCTAAATTCTGGCTGCCTGTGGTATGAAATACCATACGATCAGCTTTTTGGGGAATGGCTCGCGCCACTTTGGGCAATGCACTATCTGAAACAGCAATAATGACAATGTCGCTTTGGGCTTTTTCCGGATGGATAGTCCATTTTAAATTATGTGTAGCAGCAAGTTGCTTTACGCGGGTTTCTGTTTTTGCAATCAGCCATTCAATATGGAATTCCGCAGCAAGTAGCGCCGGAACAAGCGAATGTGCTACATTCCCTGCACCAATAATCGATATTTTAGGAAAGTTCATCATTTATCGAAACTCTTATCAATATTTCCAAATATTTTGGTTGTTTTAATGTTGGATACGTTTTTGAGCAATTTAACCTCTCCGCCAAAACACGCCCTTATTTTTACTTTCTCAGTTGGTGTGGCAGCAATAAAACCACCTGAACGTGCAATTAATTTTGCTGATTGCAGATTTAAGCTGTCAGTGCGAATTTTTCCGCCGGAATGCACTTTTGCTTCAAGATAATTTAGTTTACCGGCCAACTCAATAAACGCGCCGGAAGTTGATTTGGCTTCCAGCGACTCCTTTGAAAAATTTCCTTTAATCTCAGCACCTGTGCTGGCACTAATTTTGGCGTAATTTTCCAAAAATGAATCAGGAACAAATGTTTTCGCGCCTCTCGACAAGTGCAATTCTTTGAAAAGAGGGATGTACAAGTCAATTACTACTGTACCGCCTTCAATATCAATCGGTTCTACCCGTATCAGCAACTCGTCCCCTTTATCTTTTGTGTAGATGTCCTGTAATTCAACGCCATTTGCATTAATTACCACTTCAACTTCATTGCTTTTGTGTAAATTTAATTTCATTTTGCCGTCAATAACCACTTTTTGAGGCGTGCTGAAACGTCTGGTTTCCTGAAGTTTTTGGGCAGAAAGCGAAACGCTTAAGCTTACGATTATTAAAACTATTAAGTTTTTCATTATAAAACGGTTTAACAAATTAACTATTTATTGAGTGTTTCTGAGCTTTTAATTGATTTCTTAATCCCCCAAAGATACAAAATCTGTACCTCATAATTAATTATTCGCTATCACTGATTAGTGTTTTTTAGAAAACTCATGTTTCAACTATTTGTAAAAAATTTAGATTGGTCATGAAGGGTATCAGATAACGTGTTGTTTTGCATATTGAATAATTTCCGTTAATTTAGCACACTGTATTTAAAGTTTGTTATTTAATAATTTTTCCGAATGAAACGCTTACTACAACTATTGTTTATTGCAATAATTTTTACGAACTGTTCAGATGAGTTTAGTTTGATTAACGATGAAGTAAATTTGGCTGAAGATTGGGAAGAACTTTTTATCGTATACGCAAATATTTCTCCGTCAGATGAATTTCATTATATTCGTGTAAACAGAGGGTATTCCGCTGAGAATTTTACCGCAGGAGAAGGTGAAATGGATAGCATTCAATATGGAATTGGCGAACTGGATGTTAGGTTTTATGTTATTGAGAATGAAGACACGATCAAAACATATACTTGTCGTGATACCATAATAGAAAAAGATTCCGGAGATTTTTTTAATACCGGACAGGTACTTTTACATTATTTTAACGAGCCGGAATTGGTTTCAGGGAATGCTGAAAATTTTAAGTTTGGATTATCTGTTACAAATGGTACCACAACAGCAAGTTCAACAACAAGTGCGATTGGAAGTCTTACATTTAAATATCCGCCAGCTACACCCTATTTTTCGGCAGTTGAATTCGAAGGATCACTATATAGAGTAGAGGTTAACCAACCCATTAACAGCCAGGCTTTCGAAGTTATTGGAGTCGGGCGGTATCGCGAAATTAGAGAAATAGCAGGAGTACAGGACACCATCCCACAAACATTTATATTTAATGTTGGTAGAAAAGTTGTGTCAGATCCTTTACAGTCTGCCGATGTTCTTGGTTTTTTAGGTGATTGCGGCGGATTTTATGATGCAATTGGAGCTCATGTACGAAAATATGGTGATACAGTAAACACAGTAAGGCGCAGGTTTGATGGTGTTTACTTTAAAGCCATTGCAGGGAATAGTGATCTCGCAGTATCCACACTTTCAGGTGTAAATACAGGTTTTCACGATAATTTGACAACGTATGGCAATATTAATAACGGGCTGGGTTTGTTTTCAGCCTATAATAGCGGGAAAACAAGGTCGTATGATGTTACAAGGGCAAGCATGGATAAGATAATTGACCTTTACGGAACAAAATACCTGTTCACTCGTTAACTATTTAATAACGCTTTTATAGCAGACAAATTTTTATATTTTTATTCGATAGATTATTTTTGATTG
>CAYPSX010000034.1:0-24289 GCA_964413185.1 uncultured Bacteroidales bacterium | reverse complement strand
TATAGCGAAAGTTCCGGTATTGAATCAGGATTTAATGAATAGAGAGCTAAACACAATGAATCTGTCCGCTGATGATTCCGATTATCGTTTAAAATTAATGAACCTGCAAGTTGATCCATTGGGGGTAATATTTTATGGCCCACAGGTTGCATTTGATTTTCAGTTTGCTAACCTTATAGCAGTTGGTCCCTATGTAAGATGGCATTATGCAGGTGTGTTCTACAGAGCCATTGTTACCGATTGGTTCTCAGAAAGTTCAAATGTAGAAGCGGGCAGTTTTTCCTATGGCGGACAAATCAAATTTCTTATTCCTGCCGGTTCCGGTCAGCACAGGCCTTTTATTAGTTTAACCGCGGAGAAATCGCAAGGAGAAGAAATATTTATATCAGAAACAAACTCCGGAGATGATGAAATATACTCGTTTGAACAATTTATATTTACTTTCAATGGAGGATACAGGTATACAGCACCTTCCGGCTTTAATTTATCTGCAAGTCTGGGTATGGGTGTTGCACAAGATGTGGAAAATATTCATTTTTATGCTTCCGATGAAGACAACTATGAAAATATTCCATTAGAAACGAGAATTATACCTATGATGCAACTAACCTTAGGCTGGCAATTAGGCAATTAAAACAAAAGCCGTCGAGATTCTCGGATATTGTCATTCCCAATATGCTTGCAGAAAATTTTCATAATTCAAATCAAAATACTAATTTTATGCTGCACTTGCTATGCAAAATGGCAGGTGTTTTTGTGTGCAAAAGCCCTTATTTACAGGGCGAGAAATGAATTTAAGGTAACGAATATGGAAAGAAATGAATTAATGCAAATGGCCATTGACAGATCAGTTGAAAGTGTAGCCAATGGCGGTGGCCCGTTTGGGGCTGTAATTGCGAAAGACGGAGAAGTAATTGCCGTAACTTCAAATAGTGTAACCAAAACCAACGATCCCACGGCGCATGCCGAAATAAATGCCATTCGCGAAGCAGCTAAAAAACTCGACACTTTTGATCTCTCCGGGTGCGATATTTACTCCTCGTGCGAACCTTGTCCCATGTGCTTGGGAGCTATTTATTGGGCACGTTTAGATAACCTGTATTTTGCGGGCAATAAATATGATGCCAAAGACGCCGGCTTCGATGATTCCTTTATTTACGATGAACTTGGCCTGAAATACACAGAGCGCAAACTCAAAACCACCCAAATAATGCGCGAAGAAGCGCTGAAAGCGTTTGACAAGTGGCGTAGCTTTGAAGGGAAAATTGAGTATTAGAATGGATTTGAAGCAAATAAATGCTGCCCGTGGTTTAATTTTCGACCTTGATGGCACACTGGCCAACAGCATGCCCGTACATCTCAAAGCCTGGCAAAAAACCGGTGAGAAATTTGGATTTCAGTATTCGCAAGAAGATTTAGATACGTATGCCGGTATGTCCGGACATGAAATTGTACGTATTTTAAACAAAAAGCGAAATTTGGAGCTCGATCCCGATGCGGTTGTAAATGTAAAAGAGCAGAATTTCATAGCGAACCTCCACCTTGTAAATCCCATTGAACCCGTAGTCGATATTTTTAAGCAATTTAGCGGGATAAAACCCATTGCCGTGGGAACAGGCAGCTTCCGCCACATTGCAGAGCAAATACTCGAAAACATTGGTCTTGGGGCACAAGTAAAGCACTTAGTATCGGCTGATGATGTGAGAAATCACAAGCCCGAACCCGACACCTTTTTACGATGCGCTGAATTAATGAACATACCGGCAAACGAATGCCTTGTTTTCGAAGATGCTGAGCTGGGTTTCCAGGCTGCAAAAAATGCAGGAATGAATTATATTGATGTGAGACCCGTATATATCGCTTAGCCCAAAGAAATCACAGCATCAAAAAAAAGAAAGACCGGAAATTTAAAATTCCGGCCTTTTTTGTTTTTATAAGTTAAGTTTTAAAACTTCACATACACAATATTCGATTCCAGAATGGAACCTTTGCTGGTGTAAAAGAGCTTGTTTCCCTGCATTGTAAAATTAGCAATTTTTTTACCTATATCTTTCACATATCCTCCGCTGTTAGACAATTGCATGAGGTTGCCATTGGTAAGTAATACCAGGATGTCGGTATTTGGAAGGTATTGGATTTGTTTTACCTGCTGGTCTGTTTGGGTTACATTTTTGTTTTGACTGTCCCATAAAAACAGGTTGAATTCATTGTTAATACCGGCTCCGTATATTATATTTTCTTTTTCAACGACATCAAGCAGCATTAGGTTGCTGTCGAGCATTTCGTCGTATTGAATATAACCGCCATCGTTAATGTGGCAAACCCAGTTTTTTCCGCAAAAAACGTGTCCTCCGCCCGAGTGGGGTTTTATGGAGTTGATGGTTCCGTGCGTGGAATATTTTCTGTGCCATCTTTTATCTGATTCTCCATCGAAACGTATGAGGCGCATGTTGGGAATGCTGTCGGTTGTGCTGCCCCCGACCAATATGTCTTGTCCGGCCTGCCAGCTTGAAACCGGATGAATGTCGGTCAGAAGTTTCATCCATTGTTTTTTGCCATCGCGTGCAACGCTCAGTATCCAGCCTTGTCCGGTTGTTGTGTCGGTTTCGCCATAAATCCCTATTCCCAGGTAAGAGCCGTCTTCTTTTTGGAAAAGTTCATTTATTTTATCATCGGCGGGTGAGCCAAACTGTTTGTTCCACTGCATTTTTCCTGATTTGTCTAGTTGCAAAAGCCAAACATCGTTATTGGGTGCAGTATCTAGTTGTATTGTTCCGGCAATTACAATGTTGTCGTTTTTATCGATTGAGGCAGCTGCAAAGAGGTCGGGGGTTTGGTCATAATCAAAAGCAAGAGCAGTTTGGGCGTTTTTAATTTCGCTATTTTGTGCAATGCGATTTCCCAGCGCTTTTGATTTAAGGTTGAAGATATCTACATAATATTTTCCAAACGGATATTCTTTTACGAAGTTTGTGTAGGCTTCGATTGTATTAATTTCTTTAGCTTTTTCAAAAACCAGTTTTTGCCTTATGTTTCGGGCTTCGCCCAGTTGGAGTGCTTCCGGATAATCGCTGATAAAGCGTTCGATTGCTTCGAGGCTGTTTTGGGCTTTAGCTTGTTCAAATGCCAGTTTATCCCTGAGTAAATAGGCTTCGGTATGTTGCTTTGCCAACGGATATTTTTCAATAAATTCATTTAATGCATCTAGTGATTTTTGTTCTTTGGCCTGCTTGAATTTAAGTTCGTGAATGAGTTCTTGCGCAAGCTCTTGCTGTGCTGCTTCGGGATAATCTTTTTTGAATTCGAGCAGGGCATCAACGGTGCCGGCTTTTTGGGCTTTGATAAACGCGTAGTGATTACGGATGTGGATTGTGTTTTGGAGAAATGGTGATTCCGGGAACATTTCAATGTATTGCGAAGCGAGCTCAGGGTCCAGCTTTTCTCTTACGTAGTTAATAGCACTGCTCTCCATATCGTTGTGCAATTTGTCAATACGCTCATCAAACGATTTTTTTCGCATGCGTGTCATTTTTACTTTCATGAACTCCATGAGTTCTTCTTTATCTCCTGGATCCAGATTGGGAAGGTTTTTTTTGAAAATCAGCATGTGTTTGTAGGCTTCGAAAAATTCTTCGTTGTCAAAAGTCATCCAGGCCATGCAGAAATGTGCTCCCGGGTCGTCCGGGTTATTTTCCAGGGCTTTGAGTGCAAGTTCGCGACCTTTTTCAAAGTCGTCTTTTCCCATTTTATTGACAATTCGTTTAACGGATTGCCCGCTTGCCGACAGGGCAAATATGATGAGTAGAGTGGTGATGATATTTTTCATGGCTGGAGTATTATTTTTTAATTAGGAAAAATTCAACCCTGCGGTTGTTTGCGCGTCCTTCTTTGGTGCTGTTGGTATCAACGGGTCTGTCTTGTCCGTAGCCAACGTAGGTGAGGGTTTCTTCCGGAACGCCTTGCGATACGAGGTAGTTTACAACCGATTTGGCTCTGCCTTCACTCAGTTTTTGGTTGTAGTCCGGATTCCCAACATTATCTGTGTGTCCTGAAATTTCAATTTTCGAAATATTATTTTCTTTTATGAAACCGGCTACTTTATTTAGTTCGTCATGCGATTTTGGCAGCAATGTTGCTTTTCCGGTTTCAAAGAAAATATTATTGAGCACGATGGCGCTTCCTTCTTTTATGCTGAAAAGATCGTCTGCTAATTTGCTTTCTTTTATTTCGGGCGCTTTGAATTTTATTTCTCCTGTGTTCCTGCAATTTAATGCATCGGTTACTGTATAACTGTATTTTCCGGCGTTCAGGTTATTTATTTCCTTGTCGGACTGTCCGGTACTCCATTTGATTTCATAAGGTTTTGTCCCGCCCTGTACTGATATTTGTATGCGTCCGTCGTTTTCTTTTTGATCAATTTTTCCGGTGATTGGGTTAAACCCGCCTGTAAAAAATGAGTCGACTACGGCAACTTTCAAGTCGTGAGGAATGCAAGCGCAAACTTCGCAATCTGTTATTTCTTTCACTTCTACTAAATCAAAATAGTAGTAAGCGTAATCTGTCATGGAATGGCTGCTTTTGTTTTTCTTTTCTACACCTACATAATTTGTGTTTTCATAAGAGTTGAAATTTCCAAGTGTTATGTATTGTTCTCCACCCTGTGCTTTGTAAACACGGCAAAACTGTTCCCAATTGCTTGTGTTGTTTAGGAATAAGCCTTTGGGGTTGCTCATTTGTGGTTTTACTTTAATCTCTTCTTTGGTGTTATATGCGAGTTTTTCTTTGGAAAGATGTACGCCAAGCTGGTCAATGGCAAATCGAGACCCGCTTGCAAGTCGGTAATAAAAAGACACACAGTATCTTTTTCCGGGCTTCATGGCTTCTTTGAGTTCTCCCTGTAAATATTCGCGGTGGGTAAATGTTGACCCGCTTAATATGGCCCCGGCATAGGCTTTTCCTTCTTTGGCGCGGCTGTACCCGGCAAAGTTTGAGGGTATGCCTGCTCCTTTGTCTGAGCATTTATTGAAATAATCGGAGGCGGTTTTGTTGGGGAATGTCCAATTTGGAATGAGTGTGCTGGATACATCTTCTGGCGTGTGTCTTATTGGACAATCGTTGTATTCTTCAAAGCCGGGGTTTTTTACAAGGTTTTCCTGCGCTTGCAAATAAACCGGTAAGAGGAATAAAAGCAGTAAATTCAGGTGGATTTTTTTCATCTGTTTATGATTTTGATTTTAGTTGTTTTATAAATAACCAATCATTTGCTTTTTTTATCTTGTTTTCCCGGTTATTTGTTAAAGAACCGGATTTTTTAACTGTTTAGTTGTCAGTTTATATGGGTATGTTTGATATGATGTTTTACTGCTTCTTATGCAAATATACGAAATGATCGGATTGTATGTGCGTTTTGCTCGGAAAACTCTTTGAAAATTCTTTAGTTTGCTGTTATTCTTGTGTTTTGCAGACTTGTTTGGTGGTGTTGAACAAAAAAAAACCACCAAATTTGATGGTGGTTTTTTACAAATATGTGTATTTAATATTTTTACCTGTTACCGGATAAGAATCGCGAAAGTGCCCGGCTTGATTCGGTTTGAATGTCTTGTAGCATTTTACTGTCTAAACTTCTGAGTAATCCTCCTATTGAAGTGAAGTTAAGCCCGTCATCATAAGAAATTTCGCCGCTCACATCCGTATAGAGCAATACGTATTCTGTTCCTAATGACATGTCGTTCAGTCCTTTTACAAAAACAAATATTCTGTCGGTTTGTCCATTTATTTTGTAGTAATGCCAGATTTGATATTCTGCAGCATCAACTAGTGTTGAGCCTTGTCCTGCATCAACAATTTGTGATTGCCCGAGTTTGTCTTGTTTTATTGAGCTTGGGGGGCCGTATTTCAGGTAAATACGACCAAGGTCTGTTGCATAACCTCTCCTATTCCCGTATCCGAAGTGTTTTTGTACCTGTTTGAGTTTTTGTTTGTACTGCTGCCATTCACTCTCCGGGTTCGCGGGGTTGCGTTCTTTCCAGAAATTATAAAAGAATTGTTGCATAAGTTTAAGTTGGTCTTGCGAGAATTCCTGCAAAATAAATTTTTGCTCCATGCGTCCGGCGATAGGGTGCAGCGCATAAATATGGTTGGTTAACCGGTCAAAGTCATCTATTTGCTGTGCAAATGTTTTCGAAACATCAATGTTCTGGTAATCAATATCCAGCTTGTAATGTTCTTTGTTTGATCGCTGTATAAATCTACTGGTTTTCCCAATTACCTCATTTTGTTTGTCGCGTAATTCTACTGTTAAATCGTAATTGCCGCTGTTGAGTTTGGTAATGTCAAAAGATTTCATAATTACATTGATGGGAGCAGCGGTTTTTCTTTTTTTGCTTGCAAATTGTGTGTAAAGTCTTTTTGTTGGATTACCCTCAAGATACGTATTTACGATGAATGCAGAGTCTCTGCCAATAGCTTTGTCCATGTTGTAAATTTCCAGGTAAAATGAGAGGTTGTTGGTTTCATCCGGGTAAAAACTACTTACATAAGGAACTATGTCGAACCCGCTTTTTGAGTAACGATTTCTTTTATTTGTGGGCGTTATGGATTCTGCCAACATAATACCACTAAAAGAAAGTTCATTTTTATCGATATCAATGGTTATGATATCTTTATAGGTGAATTTTGCTGAATCGGCATTGTTGTCATTTAGTGTAAGTTCGAAATTGTAGGTTCCGTTGTCGAGGCTGAAACGTTCCAGATGGATGAATGCCGGTTTGTCTTCGGCATCAAGCTCTAGTTCACCGCTTTTTAAAGTAAATTTTCGGTAGGCTTTAACAATATCGGCATTTTTAAATACCATGGTTACTTCAACCGAAGCTTGTTGTTTTTCATCTTTCAGTTCTTTGTAAATTACAGAGTTACCTGCAATGGCCAGGTAGGTTTCCAGATATGTTTCTTTATCTAAATCCATGAATGGTGCATAATGGAAATAACCTTGCGGCGCCTGGGCATTGACCCAAAAAACCGAAAAAACGAGTATTGTAAAAAGTATATGTTTCATTTTTATGTTGATTTTCGCTTAATGTTTTGTTTATGATGCGTTTAGCTTTGTCTCTGATGAAGAAAAAGTTTTATATTTTTTTATGCAATAACGTAGCAAATATAATACTATTGTTTGATTTAAAACAGATGACTCATGAACCGCCCTCGTTTTTTTAATGAATCCGATTAGTAATTATTTCTTGTACTTCAGCTGATAATTGTTCTGTGGAGGCAATTATTTCTTTGCCGAAAATGAAGTTTTTGCCGCCTGAAAAATCCTGAACTTTTCCGCCTGCCTGTTCAACAATAAAAGCGCCTGCTGCTACATCCCACGGGCTGAGGCTGTATTCAAAAAATGCATCGAAGCGTCCGCAGGCAACATAAACAAGGTCTGTGGCAGCACTTCCGTGGCGACGAATTCCACGGGTGGTTTGCATGAAATGTGATAGTACTTTCAGGTAGCCGGGCAGGCGTTTATAATCAAAATATGGAAAACCTGTTGCCAGAAGGCTTTCCCCGAGGTTTTTGCGTTTAGAAACATGAATTTCTATGCCGTTTAACGTGGCTTTTTCTCCCTCAAATGCGGCAAAAAGCTCGTTGTGGCCAATTTCATATACAACTCCGGCAACTGTTTTTTCTTTATATTGCAATGCCACGCTTACGGCTACCGGGTATATATCGTGAATGTAATTTGTTGTGCCGTCTAAAGGATCGATAATCCAACGCCAATCGCTTTCTGTTTCTTTTGCAGTGCCTTCTTCTGCTATAAAACCTGATCCCGGAATGAGTTTCGACAAACCTTCGACCAGCATTTGCTCCGCTTTTTTATCAACATACGTTACAAAACTGTTTTTTGATTTCGTGTCTACTTCTTCTTTTTTAATACTGCCTTTTTCTTGTTTTATAAATGCGCCTGTTTTTTTAATCAGGTCGATTAATGGATTTTTAATTTGATTTATTGTGCTCATAATATTTCAACTTCTATTGTTCCGTTATTATCTGTTTTTAATAGTTTTACCTCTTTGATGTTGTTTTGCAATTCTTCTGCATGAGAGACTTTAACCTGGAGGTAATTGTCTGTGTATCCGTAAATAAAGCCATTTTTTATTTCATTTTCGAATAGTGCATCGTGTTTTTTACCCAATTGTTGGTTGATGAACCGTATTTTTAATTTATCAGAGAGCTCGTGCATTTGCCGGCTCCGCTTATTCCGGGTTTGCTTATCAACTTGCTCTGCCATTTGAGCTGCTTTTGTGCCGGGGCGCTCAGAGTAAGTAAATACATGCAGGTAAGATATATCAAGGCTTTGGATGAAGCTCATTGCCTGCTGGTGATGGGCTTCGGTTTCACCGGGAACGCCTACAATTACATCGGCTGCAATAAGTGCATCGGGAAGTTGCTCTTTTATTGTTTTTACGCGGTTGGCAAAGACCTCAGTGGTATACCTGCGGTTCATTTTTTTGAGCATTTCATCGGTTCCGCATTGCAGCGGTATGTGGAAATGCGGCATAATGGCTTTACTGTTGGCTGCCATGCGTATAATTTTATCTGTTAGCAGGTTGGGTTCAATTGACCCCAGCCTGATGCGCGGTAAGTTGGGTATTCGCAAAATTTCTTCAATTAGCTCCCCGAAAGTTTGATTGTGTTGCTTCCCAAAATCACCAATGTTTACACCGGTAAGTACTATTTCACATGCGCCGGATTTCATGATTTCTTTAATAGATTTAATAACCGTTTCTATATCCGGACTACGACTCAGGCCCCGTGCCATGGGAATAGTGCAATAGGCGCAAAAATACGAGCAACCATCCTGTATTTTCAGGAATGTTCGTGTACGGTCTGACGACGACCAGGCTGTATCTATATAATCGATTTTTTTGTAGGGTTGTCTGAAAATTGTTTCATTTTCAGTGTTTTCGAGGTACTCGAATATTTTGAATTTTTCCTGGTTTCCAAGGATGAGATCGATGGTATTGAGTTTTTTTAATTCTTCAGGACGTAATTGAGCATAACACCCGAGTGCAATAATTTTTGCATTGGGATTGCTACGCCTGGCTTTTGAAATGATATTGCGCCCTTTCTTCTCCGCCAGCGAAGTAACAGAGCAGGTGTTGATAATTATGATATCGCTATTTTCAATTTCCCGTACACGTGCATAGCCCTTTTGCTCAAATGTATTGGCAAGAGAAGATGTTTCGGCAAAGTTTAACTTGCATCCCAGCGTAAAAAAAGATACCCTCTTTTTCATGTATTTTGCTTATTTGAAGTAAATGGTGAATGCAAAATTGATACAAAATTTGAATTTCTGTACATTTTTATCATGAAAGATTAAAGTTTCCGGATATAACTATCTGATTGTTTTTAATATGTTTTTTTACTCAAAGAGCTTAGTTTTCCTGAACTAATCCCATGTTGTTTGGAACATAAAAATAAAAAATGCTTTGTCGGCTTTAAAGAATTGCTATTTTTGTTTAAAATTCCACCGGAAATAATAAACAAATAGGGAGTGGTTGCGTTTTTAGTGCAAATGTAAATCCAAATGTATTCAATTAAAGACTTGGAGCGGTTAACAGGAATTAAAGCCCATACCATACGGATATGGGAGAAGCGCTATGGAATTATTGTCCCTGATCGTACAAATACAAATATTCGTACTTACTGTGATAAGGATGTGAAGAAATTGCTGAATATCGCTTTACTTAACAAGCATGGAATGCGTATTTCAAAACTGGCAGAATTATCTGAACATGAGCTTCGTGAAAAAGTTGTGTCACTCAACGTAGGTTTGAACAGTTCGAGTGTTCAATTGGAGCATTTGATTATTAGCATGATTGATTTGGATGAGGTTAAGTTTGAAAATGTGTTGAACCGTTCCATTATTAAAACGGGTTTTGAAGATACCGTTAAAAATCTGCTGGCTCCTTTTTTTGAACGCATTGGTGTTTTATGGCAAACAGGTTCAATAAACCCGGCACAAGAACATTTTGTGAGCAATCTTGTACGCCAAAAACTGTTTGTGGCAACAGATCGTATTGTACCTGATACAACAAATACAGTTCCGTCTGTGGTGTTTTTTCTACATGAGCAGGAGTTACATGAAATCGGATTGCTGTTTTATCATTATATCGCAAAAAAATGGGGGCTCAAGACTGTTTATCTCGGCCAAATTGTACCACTTCAGGATTTGGAGATGGTGTATAAAAAAATTGACCCCAAATATTTATTCACCTCTTTTACTTCGTCCATGGAAGCGGGGTGGATAGAACGCTACATAACCAAATTATCGGAAATGTTTACCGACATTGAGATTTTTATTTCAGGCTATCAGGTTGCCGAATTAGAAGATTTACCGCCCAATGTTCGAAAAATTTGCGATACGGATCAGTTTAAGAAGGAGGTAGAAGCCATTTTAGCTAAAACTCGAAAAAAATGAAACAACTAATCTTTATATCATTATTTGTAATCATAATTAAATCCTGTACGATGCCAACATATAACCCTGAAACAATGCAAACTGTAAAAACACTCGATGTTGAAAAGTATATGGGAAAATGGTATGAAATATACCGCTTACCCATGCGTGCCGAAAAGAATTTGGTAAACGTTACCGCTACATACTCATTGCGGGAAGATGGTCGCGTCGATGTGTTGAATGCCGGCTACAAGTATTCTCCCGATGGAAAATACAAAAAGGCCAAAGCCATAGCCTGGCGTCCCAATGAAAAAGTTCCGGGAGCGCTCATTGTTCGTTTTTTCCGGCTCATCAAGTCATCATACCTCGTTCTCGATCTCGATAGCGACTATCAATGGGCTATAGTTAGCACAACCGACAGGAAGTTTGCCTGGATTTTAGCTCGCACCCCTTCAATTTCAACTAAACTGGAACAAAATCTTGTTGAAAAAGCCAAAACTTACAATATTGATACTTCCCGGTTCATTAAAACTCCACAACAATGGGAATGACCAGAAAAGTATTTTGCTGGTTAAGGAGAGATCTGCGCCTTACAGATAATCATGCATTGTTTAAGGCACTCTCATCAGGTTACAACGTACAATTGCTTTTTATTTTCGACACCGACATTATCAATACGCTTCCCAAAGACGATCCTCGAATAAGCATTATTTACGATCAGCTACATCAACTTCAAAAAGAATTAAGTTTTGTTGGAAGTTCACTACTTGTCAGGAAAGGGTTTCCGGAAAATGTTTTGCGGGAATTAATCGCGCAAGAGCAGCCTGTGGCCATTTATGCCAATGAAGATTATGAACCTTATGCTTTGAAACGCGACAAGAAAATAGCCCGAATAGCAAAGAAGGGCAATATTGATTTTTTACTGTATAAAGATCAGGTGATTTTTAGTCCTTCGGAAATTCTTAAGAAAAACAAGGAGCCTTATACCATTTTTACACCGTGGTTTAATAAATGGTATGCGCAGTTTTTTAGTGATTCATTTTCTGTTTATCCATCAAAAGAACTGCTTGAAAATACTGTAAAATCTGATTACAAAATTCCTGAAATCCATCATGTGGGTTTTGCCCATGTGCAGGTTGATGTAAATACACGGCTACCATCGAAGGAGTTACTCAATTTTTACGAGCAGGATCGCGATTTTCCTGCAAAAGACGGAACATCGCGATTGGGTGTTGCCTTGCGTTTTGGAATGATTGGTATTCGCGAGCTGGCACTTCATGCAGTAAACCATAAAACTTATCTGAGTGAGCTTGCGTGGCGTGAGTTTTACATGATGATTTTGTATTATTTTCGGCAAGTTGTTCATCAATCTTTCAAAAAAAAGTACGACAACATTCAATGGCTGAATAATGAAGAAAACTTTGAGAAATGGAAGCAGGGGCAAACCGGGTATCCGCTTGTTGATGCGGGAATGCGCCAATTATCTGAGACCGGATATATGCACAACCGGTTGCGCATGCTTACAGCCAGTTTTCTGACTAAACACTTGCTTACTGACTGGCGTTGGGGTGAGGCATGGTTTGCCGAAAAATTGCACGATTACGAATTGGCATCAAACAACGGAGGCTGGCAATGGGCAGCAGGTACAGGGTGCGATGCTGCTCCCTATTTTCGCATTTTCAACCCCGAAACACAGGCAAAAAAATTTGATTCAAAATCTGAATTTATACACACATATATTCCGGAAATTAAAGGTTCGGGTTATGCCCAACCCATTGTTGATCATAAATATGCCCGTCAACGAGCATTGAATCAATATAAATTGGCGCTGAGCAAAATGTAACGGTGCGAAAAAACAACTACAACAATAACGCACGGAAAATTGTTAAGAAGTTGTATTGTGTTTCCTTTTTTTGTAAATTGAAGAGCATTTTTTTAATCTGATATTCTTAATGATATGGTAATTTTAGTATTCGGCGGAAGTGGTTTAATCGGGAAGGAATTCTGTGCACATGCCATGATGAACGGGCACACGCCGGTTGTAGTTTCGCGATTGCCGGAAAAGGTCAAATTACCTTACCAGGTTATTGGTTATGCCGACATTGCCAAATCTGTCATTCAACGTATGCTCTCTGGTAGTTATGCTGCAATAAACCTGAGTGGTGCCGGTATTGCAGATAAAAAATGGACCCCATCACAAAAAAAATACCTCGAAAGTAGCAGAATTGATATTTTAGACCGGGTTGAGCTTTTTTTGCAGCAAGCACCTCAAGAGCCGGATGTTTTTTTACAAGCTTCAGCTGTTGGGTATTACGGAAATACAGGTGATGAAAAGATTGATGAGGATAGTCCGGCAGGGAATAATTTTCTTGCAGAACTTGCCACGAAATGGGAAAAACGCTTCAAAGATACTGCGCTCGAAGATTCACGAAAGATTGTAATGCGTACAGGTGTTGTACTTACAACGAAAGGTGGCTTTTTCCCCCGGATTTTAAAACCTTTTAAAATGTTTGTGGGCGGTGTAGTTGGTTCCGGTGAGCAGTATTTGTCATGGATTCATATACAAGATCACGTTAGAGCCATGCTGTATGTAATTGAGGATAAATATGCGTATGGCGTTTATAATTTTACTGCTCCAAATCCGGTTAAAATGAAAAAATTTGCCAAAGAGCTGGGGGCTGTGCTTCACCGACCAACTTTTATGCCCATTCCGGGATTTTTTCTGAAAATGCTATACGGACAAATGGCGCAGGAAACAATGTTAGAAGGCACGCGGGCATTACCAAAAAAACTCATCGACCACGAGTTTGAATTTATATTTTCTGATATTTCTCTCGCTTTGAAGAATCTTGTAAATAAAAATACGTAAAACCCAAATTGAGCGATTCCGCTCAATCGATTAAATAAATGTAAGCATTTCACCTCACTTGTTCGGTGAAACGCAACATTTACTAAATCGGGATTATACCTAAGTAAAGCGCTTGTTCGCTTTGCTCCAACCGCTCAACTTAGGTAAAAGATATTTTATACGAATTTTCATTTTTCTTTCAACAAAAAAAACATTCGAGTGTTTAGGTTTTTAGATGTAAAAGCTAAACAAAAATGAAAAAGATCATATTAGGACTACTTTTTAGTGCACTCTATGTGCATGTTCTTGGGCAAAATGGCAAACTGGAAGGCAGAATATACGACCCGGTAAACAATGAACCCGTGCCTTTTGCCAACATAATTGTAAGCGGAACAACAATTGGAGCTATCTCTGATATTGATGGTAATTTTAAATTTACCGGACTTCAGCCCGGATATGTTCAACTCGAAGTTTCTTCTATTGGTTATGCAAAAGTAATTACAAAAAAGGTGTTGGTTACCAATGCCCGTACAGCATACATTGAAATTCCCATGGAGCCGGTGGCAGAACAATTAGAAACGGTTACAGTAACCGCTGAACGTTTTCGTAGAAAGGTGGAAAGCCCGTTAAGTATGCGATCAATTGGTGTGGCTGAAATTGAAAAAAATCCCGGTGGCAACCGCGACATTTCCAAAGTAATTCAGTCGTTCCCGGGCGTAGCATCAACCCCGGCATTTCGAAACGATGTAATTGTGCGTGGAGGTGGCGGCAACGAAAACTCTTTTTATCTCGATGGCGTTGAAATTCCGAATCTTAATCACTTCGCTACACAAGGCGCTTCTGGCGGGCCGGTTGGTATTATAAACGTAGATTTTGTGCGCGAAGTCGATTTTTATTCCAGTGCTTTCCCGGCAAACAGGGGCGGTGCCCTGAGTTCGGTCCTCGATTTCAGACAAGTCGATGGCAACAAGGAGGAAATGAAATACCGCGCCACCATTGGAGCTTCCGATTTGGCCTTAACTGTTGACGGGCCGCTCGGCGACGATGCCAGCCTGGTTTTTTCTGTCAGGCGTTCTTATTTGCAGTTATTGTTCAGCGTGTTAGAACTCCCGTTTCTGCCCACCTATAACGATGCGCAATTTAAAACCCGCATCAAACTCGATAAAAAAAATGAAATTATTTTACTTGGATTGGGCGCAATAGACCAGTTTCAACTTAATACCGATGCCAATGAAACGGCAGACCAGCGGTACATTCTGAATTATTTGCCGGTTAATGAACAATGGACGTATACAACAGGTGCTGTTTACAAAAATTATCGCGAAAAAGGTTACCATACGTTCGTGGTTTCGCGCAATCATCTATTCAATACTTCATATAAATACCAGGACAATATTGAAGAGCCCGAAAACTTGCTTTTTGAGCTGAATAGCAATGAAATAGAGACAAAATTCCGGTACGAAAACAACTTGCGCTTAGAAAATTATAAAGTGATTTACGGAGCCGGTGCTGAGTATGCAGAATACACCAACGATACATATAACCGCATTTTTCAGAACGGCCAGGTAATTGATTTGAATTACGATTCAAAACTCGATTTCTATAACTACAATCTTTTTGGGCAGGTGAGCCGCGGCTTTTTTAAAGAACGCTTAAAACTTTCTCTTGGAATTAGAATGGATGGAAGTAGCTACGATAACGAAATGGCCAACCCGCTCAATCAGTTTTCGCCACGCTTATCGGGTAGTTATGGTCTGGCCGAAAAATGGTTTCTGAATTTTAGTGCCGGCAGGTTTTATCAGCTGCCTTCGTATACAACAATGGGTTATCGCGACGCGAACGGTGAGTTGGTAAACCGCCAAAACGGGCTCCAATATATCTCTGCCGACCACGTTGTGGGCGGTGTTGAGTATCAGCCAAATAGAGAAAGTCGCATTACGCTGGAAGGGTTCTACAAACTTTATGGCGATTATCCGTTTTCTGTGCAGGATTCGGTAGCCATTTCCGGAAAAAGTGCAGACTTTGGCGTGTTTGGCGACGAGGAAGTTACCAGTACCGGCGAAGGTCGCGCCTATGGTGTTGAGCTGCTCATGCGGCACAACGATCTGTGGGGTTTTAACCTCATTAGCGCGTTAACTTTGGTGAGAAGTGAGTTTAAAGATATCAACGGAGATTATGTGCCGTCGGCCTGGGATAATCAAATTCTTTATAGCCTTACAGCAACACGCAAAATTGGAAAAAATTGGGATGTCGGACTCAAGTGGCGATTTGTTGGTGGCGCTCCATACACACCTTACGATTTAGAAACTTCCGAGTTGGTTCAGGCCTGGGACAGGCGCAATCAGCCTTATATAGACTACAGCCGATTCAACGAAAAACGACTGGAGCCATTTCATCAGCTCGACTTACGAATCGACAGGCAATTCTTTTTTGATAGATGGTCGTTAATGTTGTATGTTGATGTGCAAAACCTTTACAATCAAAAAGCCGATGTGCCCGATAAATATATAAATGAAGATGAAGATGGTAATGTGGTGATTGTAAATGAAAATGATCCGGTTGAGCAGCAGCGATATGATTTACGCAGGATTCCCAGCGACGGGCAGGGAACTGTTCTGCCAACTTTGGGTATTATGATTGAATTCTGAAACAGAAAACATGTCAATTTTTTAATTTCGTGAAACTAAAAAGTAAAAAAATGAAAAATATCATCCTGTTTATAGTACTAACATTTTTTGCCAGTGCTGCCTGTGCACAGCCTGAAGAGCTATCTGCAAATGCCGATTCAAAAGGTACTGCATTTAAAATGTATTTCGAACCGGGAGAAGAGCATAATTATCCAAGTTTTGTAGTTTGGTTGCAAGATACAGAAGGGAATTTTATTCAAACCCTTTTTGTAACTGAATCCGTAGGAACGGGAATTTATCCTTATAAACCTGCCGGAGATTTAAAGTGGGAAAAAGGACCGGGCGAAGCAAAGCGTCCGGCAGCTCTGCCGTATTGGTTTCATAAGCGGGGAGGACGCGATTTCGAAGGAGCACAGCTTCCAACACCGCAAAAACCCGTAGTTGATGCCTTTACCGGTGCGACGCCCAGAGGAGAATTCATTCTCAACCTGAAAGCCAATAACGAATTAACCGGCAAAGTCCGCTTGTATGTTGAAGTAAACCAGCCCTGGGATGTGAACGAATTTTGGACAAATAACAAACATCCCGAAAACAATAATTACCTGACCTCTTGTCAGCCGGCATTGATTTACGCTGTAACTATTGATTTGGTAAGCCCAATGGAAACGTATTATTTGAATCCGGTGGGGCACAGTCATCCCTACGGGAAAGATGGCCGTTTGTATACCAACCTGACCACTTTTACAACCGCACTCGAAATTTTTGATGTGATTAAGGTGCAGGTGATGCAATAACCAGCTTTACAGCATAGCTTGCTTCATGCCCAAATGCTTTTAAAATGTAGATTCCCGGTTCTAGGAGTCTGGTGATTAGGAGAATCGTTTTTCCGTTAACCACTTTTTGTTGCATAAGCTTGCCGTCAAGACTGTAAATCTCGATTTGACGAATGTTTTCCTGTGCTTTCAAATTAACGTAACCTCCTGCCGGCTGAGGGAAAACCGAAAGTTTTTCGGTTGGTTTGTTTGAAGAAATTGCATTAAGTTGCGAAATGTAAGCTTCTGCATTTTCTGTAGCTGTAATAACCTCTGTTTCGTGGTATCCGGCGGCAATAATCATGGTCAATAACGCTGTGTCGTTGGGCTCAAAAGTTATGCTTTCGGTTGCCACAATATGCGCTACATCATTACCCGTTCCTTCGCCTGCTTCAGGCCGCTCATTTGAAAGGGCAAACCACCTCTCTTCATTGGTGAAGCCATCTGTTATGTTGATGCCTTCCGGGTCGTCAATTAAATCGAATGCATAATGGTGGAATGGCTCTCCCCATATTTTAATGCCCGTAACCATGTTCTCTCCAATATTGTTTTTGCAAAAGGCTATTTGGTTTTCTGTATCAAAAAATGCTTTGTTGGTACCTGCCGATACCAAATCCCAGTCGAAATACACACCCGAATGAAAGTCCTCATAGGTGTTTGCAGAGTTGTTGATTAATTTCCACTGGAATATCAGCGTATTTTCCATTCCATTGTCATTGTTGGCAGTCACGGTTTGTTCAATTTGCAGCCCCATTGAGTTTTGCTTATTCGTGTCACTCATTGTGGCATAGAGTTGTGTTCCACTACCATCATAATCCAATGTGTCCGGCGTTGTAAGTGTTTGCAATGGCGAGGCTCCTACAAATGTGCTGACGATGTTTTCAGTACTGTTCCCGTAAATCAAGCCCGCTTCCCAAATCATATTGGCGTTGTTTTCCATCCAAATTCCTCGTCCCTGCAAGGGTGCAGAGGTTTGGTTGTGACCAATTCTTCCGTTTGATGTTATGGTGCTGTTCAGGTCATTTTCTGTTAAATCAATATACGATTTATTGGTGTTGAAGGTGATGAACCTGCGGTAGGTTTTGCTGCCGTCGCTAATATTGATTTTTAGTGTAATGGTTTCGTTGTAAGGCGTTTCCTGCGATAAACGCAGTGATAATGAATTGTTTTCAAAACTGTATGTGTCGAATGTGCCCAAAATGCCGGCATTGAGGGAGCTGTTTATTATTTCTGCATATTCAGAGAGGCTTTCGACTTCAATTAAAACGGCTGCATTCATCAGGTAGTTGATTATTTCTCCCTGAATGAAAAGAGTATCGCCCGGCCTGTGTCCGCCATCGACGCTGATATTTTGTAATTCAATTCCACTAATTGATGTGTCGGTGAGCGCCGAAAAAGCATCGAGGCGTCCCGAACCCAGTTTATCTTCGTAGTATACGTTTTGCGGAATGGTATCGAGGAAATAGGTTGTGTTTTTAATTTGCGTAACGATTTGCATAGCGGTTAAATGAGGGCGCTGATGCTTTATAAGTCCGGCCACGGCGCCTGCCATTGGTGCAGCAAATGAAGTTCCCCAGCCATTTCCGTATCCATTTCCAAGCGTTGTGGCATAAATGCCTTCACCGGGCGCAGAAATATCAATTTGATAGCCGAAAGTTGAGCCTGTCCATTTTTGGTCGTTTGCGTTTGTAGCAGCTACGGCCAACACTTCGGGGTACGATGCCGGAAAGTATACATCTTCATTACTGCTGTTTCCTGCAGCCGCAACAACTACTGCATTTTTTTCATAAACTGCGTATTGAACAATATCGCGGCCAAATTCCGATTCAATAATACCGCCCCACGAGCACACAATCACATCTGCGCCATGGTCGGCAGCGTATACAATGCCTTCGTAGGCAGTGTTTAGTTCTCCAAGGCTGTTCATGGTTTTCACAGGCAGGTAACGCACGTTGTAACCAACTCCGGCAATGCCTGTGCCATTGTTCGTAGCTGCTGCTGCTATGCCCGCTACACGCACACCATGCCCGTTTATGTCGGCTTGCGGGTTATTGTTATTTTCACTCAAATCCCAGCCATGATAATTGTCGATGAATCCATCCATGTCATCATCAATACCATTAATCGGGTCGTTGTAGTTGATGGCACATTTTCCCGATAAATCGTCGTGTGTAAAATCTGTACCTGTATCAACTATGCCTATTACAATGGTGGAGTCGCCCTGCGAAATATCCCAGGCATCATAAGCATTTACCTGCGACAGGTAGTACTGCGAACCGGTTGCAGGGTCGTCGGGAACATCGAAAAGTTTTACAGTGGGCTTAATCTCTGCGTATTCAATGGCAGTATCTTTTTTTAGCATGGATAACAATGCTGCCTGTTGCTCCTTGTTGCTGACTGTGACACTAAAAATGCCTGATAAGCGGGTTGGCTTGCCTTTTTGTAACTGATTGTAGTGGTATGCGAAAACCGGTTTCAATTCACCGTTTACCCGGGCTTCTGTAGGCTTTACGGGCGGGTTTTCGTTATTTTTGAATTTAATAATTATGCTGCTTCCGCTGGCAAACAAGATTGATATAGAAAGCAATAAATATAGAGTTATTATTGTTTTTTTCATTTTTTAAGATATTTAAACCGAAATTTAGCCTTTTATACGAAATTATTGCCCTATCATCACAAAAAAATAATTAATATTAATAAAAGAAGGTAAATTATTGATTATATTTGGTTTTTAAAAGGTTAATAAAACTCATATCATCTTTAAAAACAATAATAAAGATGATATGAAACGGATAAATAAAATCCTGTTACACACGAAAAACAAGAATGCTATGAATTGTATTATTATTGACGACGACCATTTATCTCGCAAAATAATTGAGGAGTTTGTGAAAAAATCAGAGGTGCTCAACCTTGTAAATGTATATGAGAACGCCATAGATGCCATCCAGGCATTTAACGGCCCCGATACCATTGATCTCATTTTTCTGGATATCGAAATGCCTGAAATGTCGGGTCTTGACTTTTTAAACACACTGGACAACCCTCCGCAAATTATCATCATTTCAGGTAAAGAAAAATATGCCATTGATGCTTTTGAATACGATGTAACCGATTATTTGCTTAAACCGGTGAGTTTGCCCCGTTTTATTAAATCAGTAAATAAAGCACAGAAAAGATATGCAGAAGCTGCCCAGATTTCGGGCGAAACCAGCGAGGAGATTTTTATTAAAAAGAAAAATTCTACACTTGTTCGGTTAAATTACAACGATATTATTTACATTGAGGCTCTAGAGAACTATGTAATTGTAGCTACTTACGATCAGCGTTACACCATTCATTTTACAATGAAGGCCATAGCCAGTAAACTTCCGGAAAGTAAATTTAAAAGAGTTCATCGTTCCTACATCATTAACGTGAACCGCATTGAAATGATTGAAGATAACGCCATTGTTATAGCTGAAAAAACGGGTACGAAAGTTATTCCAATTGGAAAATCATATCGCGATGATCTGATGGATGACCTCAATTTGATTTCCAGGTAAGGAGCTCATCCATAAAATGTTATATTTGGAATGAAGAATAACAGGCAACTATTTTTCGAATATCTGGCTCAAACCACTACCAATCCGTTGGCCCTTGAAATTGTTAATGCCGAAGGTATTTATTTGTATGCGGCTGACGGAAAAAAATACATTGATTTAGTTTCAGGCGTATCTGTTAGTAATGTTGGTCATCGCCATCCCAAAGTTGTTGATGCCATAAAATCGCAAGTCGATAAATATATGCACTTGATGGTGTATGGCGAAATGGTGCAGGCACCACAATCGCAATATGCAGAGCTGCTTGCAAACCATTTGCCCGATAATTTGAATAATGTTTACCTCGTAAACTCAGGCAGCGAAGCGGTAGAGGGTGCGCTTAAACTAGCTAAAAGAGCAACCGGAAAGCCCAAGATTGTTGCCTGTAAAAATGCCTATCATGGAGGTACGCATGGTGCTTTGAGCATTTTGGGCAACGAAACGTTAAAGCAACCATTCAGGCCACTTTTACCCGGCATATCTCACATCGAGTTCAATAGTTTTGATGATTTACAGGTTATTGATGAGGATACCGCCTGTGTAGTTGTGGAGCCCATCCAGGCTGAGGCCGGAATTATTCCGGCAGAGCAAGCGTATATGGATGCCTTGCGCCAACGCTGCAATGAGGTAGGGGCTCTGCTTATTTTCGATGAAATTCAAACCGGTTTTGGCCGCACCGGTCAATTATTTGCATTTATGCATTACGGCATTGAACCGGATATTATTACGTTGGCAAAAGGAATGGGCGGGGGTATGCCCATTGGCGCTTTTGTTGCCTCTAAAAAACTAATGGGACTTTTTTCTCATAGTCCGGCACTGGGCCATATTACCACATTCGGCGGTCATCCCGTTTCATGCGCCGCCGCAAAAGCCACATTAGAAATAATAACGGAAGAGAATTTGGCTGAAAAAGCCCGGGAGAAAGAAAAAATGTTCAGGTCAGGAATGGCCCATCCGCGAATTAATAATATTCGTGGCAAAGGACTCTTCCTGGCAGTGGAACTCAACAATGTATTTATTCCTGATTTTATGAAATATGCAGCTGAAAACGGAATAATATTCGATCCGTTTTTGTTCAATTCCACTGCATTTCGCATTGCACCACCCCTGATCATTGCAAAAGAGGAAATTGAGTTTGTAACCCAAAAACTTCTACAATTAATTGATGAGTTTACCCAAAATAAATAGCCATATTTGTAGCAGGTAATATTATTTGTATAAAATCGTTATTTTTGTACACAAAAGAAAAAGAACCGTTTTCATGTTGAAAGGATTCCTGCTCCCGTTATTTATACTGTTTTTTATATTTCCGGGACTATCACAAACCAACCAGTCGCCTGGTGTAGAAGATACATTATACAATTGTTTTAAGCGATTACGTGTAACACCGGATCAATCGCAAAAAAAGCAGATCAATGATTCTATTCGAGATATTTTTAAACGAATATTGGTAAAAAAAGAGTTTTTTGAAAACCCTTTTGATACACTCAGGACGGTAGGCCGAATTATGTCGCCCGATGAAAAATTCCGGATAATCAACTGGAATACACTCGATGGAGACGGAACTTATACCTACTATGCCTTTATTCAATATTACCACAAGGATAAAGATGAAATTGTACTCACTGAGCTGATCGATAAATCTGACAGCATTCCAGATCCGGAACAGCAGGTACTCGATGCTGAGAACTGGTATGGCGCTTTATATTACGATATTGTACCACCCCCAAAAAGGAAATACGATGAGTATTTACTGCTTGGCTGGGATGGTGGTACACTGTTTCTAAACCGGAAAGTGATTGATGTTTTACGCTTTACCAGTAGTGGAGTTCCCCGGTTTGGAAAAAGTATTTTTAAACTGAAAAAGGACCGTAAGAAGCGAATTATTTTCGAGTTTTCATATATGGCATCTATGCGGTTGTTTTATGATGATGATATAGATATGGTGGTATTTGAGCATCTTGTGCCCCTTACCCCGGCAGTAAGAGATCAAAAATCATATTATGGTTCGGACCTCACCTTCGACGGCCTTGAGTTTGAGGATGGTAAATGGCATTTGAGGGAGAATCTCGATGTAAAAAACTCCAAAAAAGACTTGAATAAACGAAAAAAAGATATCTCATTTACTTTCTAATGCCATGATTTCTATGTAGATTAGCACTAAATAATCAAAAGTCGTTTCCTAATAGTGACAGTTTATTATTTGTTGCATTTTTAAATACAGCCAACGTACCTTAAATACAGCTTATGGCATTTTTGCATAAAATACTCCGGACCAAAGTATACATCATTGATGACGACAATGGTTTTATTCGTGTGCTTAAGCAGGTTTTTGCCCGGGGAATAGAAAACCACACCATTACAAGCTTTAATTCAGCCGATGATTTTCTGGATTTTTTGGATAATAATCAGACGAATAAGTTTCAGCGCAACGTTGTTATTATTTCCATCAGTGCTCATGCAGAGGGAACCAACAGCAGTAATGAAACACTTGAGAAAATAAGGCATAAGCTATTTAATACGCATATAATTTTAATATACAATCCCGGCGAACTTGAAAAGCATGAACTGGATATGTATAAAACGGAAATGTTGGTTGACGATATCATTACAAAAAACAATTTTGCCCGGTTACGCATTCAAAATGCAATAAGACGTATTTTAAGCCGCGACGATTTTGGTATACGTCGTAAACTACTCTATATTGCCAGTGGAGTTTCCCTGGTTTTATTGGGAATTACAGTTTTGTTGTTTTTTGTCTAACCCGTATTGATGGGTTCATACTCCGACTACGAAATGGAGTCGATTCGTTATCAATTTTGTAATTCTTTGATTATCCCATCTAAGCTTTTTTTTCATCGTTAAGCAACCTCTCAATAATTAAATCGGGCTTTTTTATTGATGATATAATCCAGTTGTACAAGATTTCTTCATGTTCTTTTTCAGTTAAGTGCCAGGGAAGGGTAGATTTATTTAATTTCTGACGCAAGTGGTGCAAAATTATAGCAACAGAAACCGAAATATTAAAGCTTTCTGTAAAACCGTACATGGGTATTTTCAGATGCTCATCAGCCATTTCAATGGCCTTTTGCGATAAACCACGCATTTCTGTTCCAAAGAACAAAGCAACCGGACCTTTTGAAATATCAAAATCTTCCAGTTTGGTGTCGTTCGTGTGCGGGGTTGTAGCAACGATCCTATAGTTTTTTTCTTTCAACTTTGTAATTGCAGTTTCCAGCGGATCATTTTCATTATAATTGTTTATGGTCAGCCATTTTGAAGAGCCCATATCAACTTCCGGATTGGGCGAGAATTTATATTTGTCTTCAATTACATGGACTGATTGAATTCCGAAACAATCGCACGAGCGCAATACCGCACTGGCATTATGCGATTGATATATCTCTTCTACAGCGACCGTGATGTAGTTTGTGCGATTTTTTAATATTTTTTGAAATAGTTTTTCGCGTTCAGGTGAAATAAACTCTTTTAGTCTGGGTATTAAATGGGTATGCATTTGTTAAATCAATTTGGCAAAAAAAAAGAGTCCTGTTTTGAGGGGACTCTTTTTTAAGTTTTTTGAAAACTTGACTATCCAACATCTGTAGATAAGTCATTTCCAGCTTTAAATTTAACGACTTTTTTAGCAGGAATGTTAATAACTTCACCTGTTCTGGGATTGCGACCTGTTCTGGCGCTTCTTTCTGCTACTGAGAAAGAACCGAATCCTACTAATTGAATACGGTCATTTGCTTTAAGAGCATCTGTTACCGAATCGATAAAAGCTTCTAATGCTTTTTTACTGTCGTTTTTTGAAAGACCTGATTTAGATGCCATGGCATCTATTAATTGTGCTTTGTTCATAAACCTAAAATTTTTACGTTTAACCAATTTTTATGTACCAGTTCATTGCAAATATAGGCTATTTCTCATCTTTTGCAAATTTTAATGTGTTTTTTTTGCACTATTAACAA
>CAYPSX010000033.1:18846-26364 GCA_964413185.1 uncultured Bacteroidales bacterium | reverse complement strand
TGAAACCATAACGATTCCAAGCGAAAAAGCCGCAGAACAAATCCCGGAAAATGATGGCCTTTACCTTGAGTTGGAAGAATATGTTAAACGGAGAAAACGGTATCAAAAAGAGAAGAGGGAAGAAACACTTCGAAAGTTAAGAGCTATTTTGCCCAGAGGGGCTACCATAAATCACTCTGTTTCAAATAATATCGGAATTGAGCAGAAATTTGAATTTGAAGAAGTTCAGGATGAATCGAAAGTTGAAATGGAAGAATAGAAAAAGGCTCCGGAGAATTGTTTTTGTTGCGTTTTTGTTGGCTTCTTCCAATTATTTATTCTCTCAGCTAACTGTGAAAGGGCGCATTAGCAGTACCGAAGGAAAAGAGGTGTCTTTTGCTCAGATCTTATTAAAAAGAGCTGCCAATCGCCCGGCTATTGCTTTTGCCCAGGCATCTTTTTCCGGTATTTATAAAATTTCAATTCCCGATACAGGAAAATATCTACTGGAATTCCGTGCATTATCCCACAAAAAGCATCGTGAAACTATTCAATTTTCACAGACTGAAGCCAAAACTATTGTTAAGAACGTGCAACTTGTTCCGGAATCTGTGTCAATAAATGAAGTAATTGTAACAGGCAGACGGCCAGTTGAGATTAAAGAAGATACAGTTATTTACGATGTAGACGCCTTCCGAAAAGGTGATGAGGAGGTTGCCGAAGATGTATTAAAAGAGTTGCCCGGCGTTGAGGTTGATGATGAAGGAAAAATAAAATTCCAGGGAAAAGAGGTGAGCAAGGTCACGGTAGATGGCGATGATTTGTTTGAAAAAGGTTATCGCCTGCTTACCAAAGGTTTAAATGCCAATGTAATTGATAAAGTTGAAGCACTTACAAACCAAACGGAGAATAAAAAACTCAAAGATGTTGAAAGAGGCGATCAAACCATTTTAAATTTAGTGCTAAAGAAGGATGCCCGGTACGATATTTTCGGAAACGCCTTTGCGGCAGGAACAAATACCGGACTTTATGATGCTTCCCTTAAATTGATGTCTTTTTCAAAACGATTTAAGTTCTACGCTATTGGCAGTGCCAATGATATGGGCGATGATCCTTTAGGAAGTATCAGGGAATTTTACAATACCTTTAGTTTTCAAAAGCAGGAAGGCGACCCACTTGAAAACAAATACCGGGAATTTATCGATATTCGGGGAAATAAACCCCGGTTAAGTGAAAGTCTTACAACCTTTAATAATTCAAAATTGGGATCATTTAACACCATTGTAAAACCTACAAAAAAGACAAAATTAAAACTGGTTACTTTTGTGATGGATGATAAGCAGGAGTTTACGCAAAATTCATCTACCTCGTATTTTTTATCAGATACTACTTTTAATTACAGGGAAGATCATGAGCTGAACAACCAATTGCAAAGCGCCTACAGTAGCTTGAAATTTACATGGGACATCAATGCCAAAAGCAATTTTGTTTATGACGGCGATATCAGCTACGCTGAAACAAATGCAGAATCGCTTGTTCAGTTTAATGATTCTGCCAATTCGGAAGTGCTTGATAATAATCGATTTCAAACACATCATGAGTTTGCATATACGAACAGTTTCAAAGAAAAACAAGCCTTTGTAGTTGAAGCAAAGTATAACAAATTTAATGCACCGGAATCTTATTTAACATCAGTATATAATTTTGGCAGCCTGATAGATACTTTTGATGTAAATACAAATGTAGCGCAACATTTTCAGCACGAAACAGAAGACATGTTGGGTAAAGTCAGATATCTGGCGCATCCAACTGATAACTTGTGGTTCAGAGCAAAAGCCGGATACAAATACTTACAATCAGCTATCCTTTCCGAACTAAAAATCAATGATTCACTTATGAAAAAGTCAGGTTTCTGGAATTTTTATAATGACCATAATTATAAATACAATCTGTTATTTGGCGGAGTTAATCTAAAATATAAGCTTAAAAAACTGGAGGCTAACTTAAAAATTGACTACCATCATCTCACAAACAACATAGCTGACACATCTGGTATTGCATACAATAATAAAACTACACAGTATTTGACACCTGCGATTGGTCTGAAATATAAATTTAGTAAAACCAGCAAGCTCAGCTTGATTTATGTTTATAATATGAATCCACTAATGCCTGCTGACTATTTACCAGGGTATTATGTTTCAGGATATAACGCTCTAAAGGCAAAAAGTAATGTTTTCGGTTTGCAGAAAAATCATAATGTAATGCTCTTGTACAATCTCGGTAATTTTAACGAGGGACGCGTTTTTAATCTAAGCGTAATTTATAATCATGCTGATGAGGGACTGGTAAGCTCTACCTATGTTCAGCCAACATATACTCGTGATCGATTATTATATCAGGGCGGAAAAGAAATGCTTTTTAGCTCTATGTTCCTTCATTTGTTTATAAAAAAGATATATAACGGGATAAAAATCAGATTCAACACCTCGCATTCAAAAGGTCCCTATTATGTGAACGGCCAGTTAAAGAACTCAAACCTGTTTTTTTATAAATCTGAATTGATTTTTAAATCGGCTTTTTTAGAGTGGTTTAACTATGAGGCCGGGATTTCATATTCACAAACACAACATCTGAGGGAAAATATTGATCCGGTTAATGAGCAAATGGAATATATTGACCTGTTTTTCGAATTTAAGCCCAAACTACGAATTAAGGTAATGGGCGAACATTACTATTTCAATAATGACAACTTAACCCGCAAGAGCTGGTACTTTTTGAATTTAGAGGCACGATACCAGGTAATTCCCAATAAACTCAAATTAAGTTTCGAAGCTTTTAATCTGTTCGATGAAAAGCAATTTGGCAGCAAATCCATTACAGAATATGCCGAATCGTCCTCCTATTATCGGTTGCGTGGCCGATATTTTATGCTTGGGGCATTTTACCGGTTTTAAAAAGCTTTTTTTATTCTGGGTCAATTTCAGTATCTGTTAAATAGAAAGGCATGTTTAGTGTAGACCACACCTGTAGGTTTATTTTCCCTTTGCTTTTTGCTATAACTTCTCTTTTTGTTCTCAGGAAAACACTGTCAATGGGTTGAGGTTTGAGCATTTGTTTTGTTAGCTCTTTTGTGAAAAGATTATTTTTAACATGTTGCTCGCCAACCTCACCTCCGGATTGATTTGCAATTATTATAATTGAATTGGGGAAAGAATCTGCGGACAATTTTATCCCGCTTTTCCATGCCACATCATTAACCTCAATATTTGTGTAGGCATTAATTATAAATATATTGATGCTGTTTGGCCTGCCAGAAACGGTTTTTACGAAAGTTTCTAAATTAAAAGCGTCATCTTTGATTTGTTTGTTATTGTCTGTTTGAGCATCAACAGGAATCAGGTAATTTTTTCCATCAATTTGTCCAGCATACCCGGCAAAATAGAACAAACCCATATCATGAGTTTTCAACATAGTTTTAAAGTCATTTGCGACCCAACCCATAACTTGCTTACTGGCATTTTCTTTAAAAATTCCGCTAAATCCAATTTTAGCTGTAGTTTTTGCCATTAGCTTAGCGTCTTCATTGGCAGAATTTATCTTATTCCCATGTTCATAGGTTGCATTGCCAAGCACAAGCGAAAATCGTTTTTCTGTGTTTTGGGCATTTACTATGGCCGTAGAGAAAACGATTGTAAGTAATAGGATTAATGGTTTCATAGGTAGCTGCTTTTCAATTCTGTACAATTCCATTTTTACTGTGAAGATATCATTTCCCCAACTTCTCCCCGCATTTCTTACAATACTCAGCATCCCGATCGTGGTTTGTGGTTCCGCATTTTGGACAATTACCGGGGCGTGTGTTTTTGGAATTTACCATTTCGGCACTCACAATTCCGGTAGGTACGGCAATAATGGCGTAACCCAAAATCATGATCAGGCTGGCAATGAATTGTCCAATGTTTGTTTTTGGCGAAATATCGCCATAACCAACGGTTGTTAAAGTTACAATAGACCAGTAAATGGATCGCGGTATCGATGTAAACCCGTTTTCAGGGCCTTCTATAAAATGCATGAGTGAGCCAATCAGAATGATGATAATCAGGAGGGAGAACATAAAAACACTTATTCGCGTTCTGCTTTGCCTTAAAGCCTGTGCAATAGCAGAGCCAGCATCCACAAACTGCGACAATTTGAGAATTCGAAAGATGCGGAACAATCGCAAAGCTCTGATTACCGCAAAATAATGTGTGCCGGCAAGGAATAATGTGAGATACGTGGGCAATGCACTCAGTAAATCGATAATTCCGTAAAAACTAAAAATATAGCGTTTGGAATGCGGGTGAACTATGATCCGCAAAATATATTCAACTGAAAAAACAATGGTAATAACCCATTCAGCAACGAGCAACGTTTGATAATATTCCTCCCTGATAAAACTTACACTATCGAGCATCACCACCAATACACCAATGACAATGGCTACAAGCAGCCCCACGTCAAAAGCTTTACCGGCAGCAGTATCGGTATCGAAAATAATTTTATACAGGTGTAATTTTAGAGGATGTTTATGCTTATGTTGATTTTTTGGACTTTTCATTTCTATTGCCTTTATGCGAATAAGCTAAAATACAACTTTTGGGAAGGATTGTGAAATCAAAGTTCGATTTTGCCGGCTAAACGAGGTCAATGTCTTATATTTGTAAAGAACTAATCGTAACTAACGATTCAACATCATGCTCCTCCAAAATGAGTTTAAAATATTGACAGACATAATGCTGGAAGATTATATGAAACTTGTAGCAGAATTGCCTTTGGAAAAACTTAAAGAAAAGAGGACTGATGTACCTGTTGACTATTTTCAGTTTTATAAGTCTGTGTCATCAGTATATTCTTCTAAAATCGAGGGAGAAAACATTGATTTTGATAGTTTCTTTAAGCATAAATTCCTTAATGTAAAATTCAGACCTGATTATACGCAAAAGGCTGATGATTTATATTCAGCTTATGATTTCATAGATAATCATAAATTGACGCTTAAGAATGTGCAAAAAGCTCATTCAGTATTGAGCAGGCATCTTTTACCTGTAAGCCAACAGGGAAGAGTGCGTAATAACCCGATGTTAGTTATCAATAGCGATGATAAAATTGAATATGTGGCCTGTAACCCCAATAATGTTGAATCGGAATTATTGAAATTGTTTCATGATGTGGATTTATTGTTGGATGCAGAGCTGAATTCTGTTGAAACGTTTTATTATGCCGCTTTAATACATTTGGTTTTTGTTAAAATCCATCCTTTTCAGGATGGAAACGGCCGCACCGCAAGATTGATAGAAAAATGGTTTCTGTTAGAAAAAATCGGCAAAAATGCCACCGGCGTTCAATTAGAGAAGCATTATTATACAAACCTTGTTGAATATTATGCGAACATAAGGAAAATTGGTCTTGAATATGATGAGCTTGATTATGCTAAATGCCTGGATTTTTTACTTATGACAATAAAGGGAATTAATGAACAGAAATAGTCACAATCTTTGTAGTTAAACAAGTTATTTTAATGAATTCATCGGTATTATTTTTGTTTAAAGAAAGGAAATCTAAAATAAAATGATTGAACCTCAGTTGCCGTCGAAATTATTGGAGCAAGCCGTAAACGAAATGTCAAAACTTCCCGGCGTAGGAAGAAAAACTGCGCTGCGCCTTATTTTGCATTTGCTCAGAGAGAAGAAGCAGGAAGCGGCAAAGCTTGGCGAATCGCTCACAACACTTGTAAACGATATACGGTATTGTGCAATTTGCCACAATATTACGGAAAATGAGGTTTGTGACATCTGCGCCGACCAATCGCGCGATCATTCAACTATTTGTGTGGTAGAAGATATCCGCGATTTGCTGGCCATTGAAAATACACAACAATATCGCGGCATTTACCACGTGCTCGGCGGCATTATTTCCCCGATAGATGGCGTTGGCCCCGGCGATTTAACCATCAACCTGCTTAAAGAACGCGTTGCAAACGACGATGTACAGGAAATTATTTTTGCACTGCCCACAACCATGGAAGGCGATACAACCAATTACTATCTGCACAAACAAATTGCCGGTCAGGTCGAACGCATTACCACATTAGCCCGCGGACTGGCATTCGGCGATGAACTGCAATATGCCGATGAGGTTACGCTGGGCCGTTCGCTACTGGAAAGGATTGCATATACTGGCGGTTAGGGGTACTCCATAAAGTTATCGACGATTCCTTTTTTATATTGAAAAAATGCTTAAAGTGACTTAGAAGATCCGTGAGAATTTGGGTGTGTTGAAAAAGTTGAGGTTTTCTGGTTTTCGTGTTTTTTTCAGAACGCGGATTAAGCGGAATAATTAAATCAAGTCAGGAGCTAATGTTTTGACAACTTGTTGTGCTGTAGTCTTTCCATGCAAGAGATTTAGTAAATATCGCTGATACACAGATTATCGCTGATTCGGAGGTGCATGATTGTTCTTTTTTTTACAAAAATGGTTACGCAGGTCAAATATTATACGGAGCAGTATCCGTCTACTATCCGCCTATCGCAGATATTTGCATTTATGGGACGAATTGGAGCTATTAAGCGCTGAGTTGGATTCTGATTATTCTTCAAAAAAACAGCCAAATCTGCGTTCTATTATTTCTGCGGAAGTTTGCGTTTATAAAAACAAAACAACCAAAATTTTATATTATAAATACTTTGCGAAATATTACGCAAAACAGTTTGTAGATTAATCCACAACTTTTTCAACTGATCCAATACAGTTAACAGATTGGCATTTGAAGTTTGGAATCTAAACCGCTTCTTCATGTGCTGTTCTGCGAATAATTTCATTTTGCAGTGCTTCTCCCAAATCGTTAAAATAGTCGCTGTAACCGGCAACACGTACAATTAAATCGGCATGTTTTTCCGGATGTTTTTGGGCTTCGCGCAGTGTGTCGGCACTTACTACATTGAATTGCAAATGGTGCCCGTTCATTTTTAAATAGCTCCTGATGAGGTATCCAAGCTTGATGATGGATTTTTCATCCTTAAAAAACTCTGGGGCAAACTTTTGGTTAAGCAAGGTGCCGCCGGTTTTCAAATGATCAATTTTGGCTGCTGATTTGAGCACGGCTGTCGGTCCTTTTTTGTCTGCGCCCTGAAACGGACTAATGCCCTCTGAGAGCGGCTCCCCGGCTTTGCGGCCATCGGGCATGGCACCAATTACACTTCCAAAATACACGTGGCTGGTTGTCGGCAGCATATTGATGCGGAATTTTCCGCCTCTGTAAGTTGGTTTGTTATTAATCGCATCATGGAACATATTAAAAACATCAACAGCAAAACGGTCTGCCCGGTCATCATCATTTCCATATTTGGGTGTTTCGTAAATTAATTCGTAGCGCAACTCTTCAAAGCCTTTAAAATCTTGCTTCATGGCCAAAAGCAAATCTTCCAGTTTAAAAGTTTGTTTGTCGTAAACATGATAATTTATAGATGAAAGGTTGTCGGTTATGCTTCCCAGCCCAAC
>CAYPSX010000033.1:0-18836 GCA_964413185.1 uncultured Bacteroidales bacterium | reverse complement strand
GGGCCAGTAAAGGCGGCCCCGGGGGCCACCCCACTTCCCAGCCCAACGCCCTGTACGTAAGATGTGTTGTAACGCGATCCGCCGGCATTGTAATCCGTTCCGTTTGCTATGCAATCTTCAATAATGAGCGATAAAAAAGGAACAGGCAGTTCTTCGGCAAAACGTTTTTCAATGAGTAAATTACCTTCCAGTTTTATTTTTGTAAAATGATGGAGTTGCTGCCTGAATGCTTCCATAAACTCCTGCATATTTTTAAAATTGGCAGCATCGCCGGTTTTTATACCAATCTGTTTGTTGGTACGCGGATCTTTACCGTTAAAAAGTGTAATCTCCAGCACTTTATTCAGGTTGAAATAGCCGGTAAGTATGTAACTTTCAGTTCCGAATGCACCGGTTTCTACGCATCCGCTGGCACCGCCATTACGGGCATCTTCCAAACTTTTTCCCTGGTTAAGCAGTTCCTGCACAATGGCATCGGTGTTAAAAATGGAAGGTTGTCCAAAGCCTGTTTTTACTATTTTTAAAGCCCTGTGAATGAATTCATCCGGATTTTTTCGACTGATTTGCACCATGGAGCTGGGTTGCAAAATGCGCATCTCTTCAATCACATCCAGAATAAGGAACGAAAGTTCGTTCACGGCATCTGAACCATCCGGATTTACACCGCCAAGGTTGATGAGAGCAAAGTCTGTGTAGGTATTGCTTTCTTCGGCAGTAACGCCCATTTTGGGCGGGGCGGGGTGGTTGTTGAATTTCACCCAGAATGCTTCGAGCAACTCTTTAGCTTCATTTTTCGAAAGCGAATGATTGTTAATTTCATTTTCAAAAAACGGGTAAAGATGTTGGTCAAGCCGTCCGGGATTGAATGAATCCCACGGATTTACTTCGGTTATTACAGCCAGATGTATAAACCAGTAGTGCTGCAACATTTCGTGAAAAGTTTCCGGTGCATGTTCGGGTACTTTCCGGCATATTTCAGCCATTTTGAGCAACTCTTTTTTACGTTTATCATCTTTCGTTTGCTCCAATATTTCTTCGAGCTTTGCTGCATGGCGGTGGGCATGCATGATTATGGCATCTGCTGCAATTTCCATGGCCGTGAGTTGTTCCTTTTTCTTCTGGTCAGCCGGATTTTTTGCGATATCCAGTTGTTTTAAAGAGGTTTTGATTTCATTTTTCAGGTCGGCCATGCCTTTTTGGAAGATTTTTTTCCCGGCAACTGTATGTCCGGGGGCGCGTTGTTCCTGGAATTCAGTGAATACGCCAGCTTCGTAAGCATCAACCCACTCTTTAGATAAGTCGCCGAAAATTTTATCGCGCATGCTACGACCTTTCCAAAACGGAATGATCTCTTTTTCATACAGTTCGCGCGTTGTGTCATCTACATAAAAATTTACTTTAGGCCTGTTATGCAAAATTTCAAGGTCTTTTAACGAGTGTAAACTAACTTCCGGGTATGTTGGAGTTGCTTTAGGTGCAGGGCCGCGTTCGCCCACAATCAGTTCACCTTCGTTGATGCAAATTTCTTTGTGGGTAAGAATGTATTTCAGTGCTTTGGCGCGCTTTACGGGGGTGGATAAATTCATATTGTCGGTTTCTTTGTAAAACCGCGTGATAAGCTTTGCCCGCTCCATTGATAGGGTGTTGGGAGCTTTCAGGCTTTGGTTACGTAGTTGGTTTATTCTCGGTGTCATTTTTCTGGTTTTTTTGTGGTTATTAACCGCCTATTCCTACCTGAAATCCGATTTCAGCAAAACGTTCAGCCAACAAATTTAGCGACTTGCCGGGGGGCGATTTTTTATCGGCCATTTTGTTTTTTATTTTAAATCGTTGGTATTTGCTGTTGGAGATGTTGTGGTAGGGCAGGAGATCAATTTTTTTGATGTATTCTAATTGTTTTAGTAAGGATGATATTTGTGCAATATTCGATTTCTCGTCTGTAATTCCGGGAATGACCGGAAACCGGATAACGGTTTTTATTCGTTTTTGGTCGAGCCAGAACAGGTTATCTAAAATGGGTTTAACAGGCACGCTTGAATATTTTTTGTGTAAAGCATCATTCAGGATTTTAATATCGAATAGAAATAAATCTGTAAAAGGAGCTATTTGCCTGAAAATTTCGTGGGTGGCGTAACCTGATGTATCAATTGCGGTGTGTATTCTTTCGTGCCTGCATTCGGTAAGCAACGCATTAAGGAACTTATGTTGCATGAGAGGTTCACCACCCGAAAAGGTTACTCCACCGCCTGATTCCGAAAAAAATACACTGTCGCCAACAATGATTTTCATAAGTTCGGAAACCGTTATTTTTTTCCCAATGGTGTTTTCTCTCTCAAAATGTTTTCCATCGAGTTTGTTGACTTTCGTATATGTCTCCGGTTCAGGTTTCTGACTTTCCGGGTTATGGCACCACCAGCACCTGAGCGGGCAACCTTTAAAGAAAATAGTTTGCCTGATGCCTGGTCCATCGTGCACCGCAAAATGTTTAATATCGAAAATAATGCCTTCCATCTATAATTGTCAATTATTTTGATCAATTGGTTCTGTTTACACTACAGGCTGGTAACACACAGTAATGCAATGTGAATGACGATGGAGTTCTAGCAAATCCAGCATTCATACAGGCATTTGCCTTTTGCATGAGAGAGTTTATTGTAAGTGAATGCATTCATACCATCTCAAAAGTAGCAAATAAATTTCAAATTCGAAACCAGTTGGTAAGTTTCTTTTGGAATTTACCGGATGGAGCACCTTTCCCATAGAGAAGCCAGAAGTCGAAGCAGGGGTCGAATAATTCATGAAAGCTTGCAAAACATGCGATTCCGCTGATAAAGTAATATGGCACAAATATGGGAGTCGAACAACTGAGCGGAGCCGAAGTAGGTTACTGAGCGGAGCCGAAGTATTCGTATTCGTAATTGATAATTTGTTCGGGTTTATCAATTTCGGGGTTCCAGTAAATATCTTGTTTGATAAGGCCGTTCGGATAGTATTTGTAGGTTATCTTTTCAATTGTTTTTCCGTTTTTATCCACGCGGGTCAATGATGTTTTTTGCCCTTGCTCATTGTACGTTTTGGAAGCGCGGTCGACAAGTTTTCCTTCGGGGTTATAATTTTTTACTGTTAAAGAATCATCTCTGAAATTTGTTTTTTGAAGACTTTTCCCGGGTTTAGTTTTCTCAGGATCAATTTTCTCGGAAAAGCATATTTTACCTGTTTTATCGTATCGTACAATCTTTATAACTTCCCCATTTTCGTTGAAATGTGTTGTTTGTATCAACCTCCCTTTGTCATCGGGTGCGAAAAAAGCAAGATCGTGGGCATATTGGTACATTATTTTCACATCGTGCTTCTTGTAAATATTATTTTTATCCGCATCTTTTGTTTCAATATTCTGATTGGCGGAATCTGTTTGGCAGGAGGCAATAGCGAGTATGAATAATGTGCTGATTAATAGTATTTTGTGTGTCATGTTGGCTATTTTGAAATCAAATGTAATTGAAAATGTGTTTTTCTGCAAAAATTATTGCGAAAGCAATCGCATTAAATAAGTTGTTGAGTCAATATTGATGAGGCTTACATTATGATAATAGAAATCTATAATTTCGGCATAAGTTTTTCCCATTCTCGCCATTTGCATGGCTCCTTCTTGCGATAAACCCACACCATGTCCATAGCCACGGCCTTTGATTATGAGTTTGCCGTTTTTTGGGTAAATTGAAAAGAAGGTTGATCGTAATTTGAATTCATTTCTTACATGTTTTAAAGGAATAAGCTGGCCTGCAATAGTTATGTTGCGCACGCGTTTAGTCTGATCGAAGCGGAATAATTTATTGGGATTATAGTTTGCCGGCAATGTTACACCTATATGATCGAGGAAATTAATCCATTTATCCATTTCAATGGTGTCTGTCCAGTGCGAATTATGCTGATCAGCCCAATACGGGTCTTGTTTTCCACGCAGGTAAGGCATGGCAGCGCTCCAAACATCTTCTGAGTTAATGGTGTACCCTCCGCTGTTGGAGTGAAAAGCTGCTGTAATGAGTTGCATGTTTTCATCTGTAATTACAAGTCCTTCTGTTACAGATACAGCCTGTGCAATCAACTTGTTTTGCGTACGCAGGCCTTTGTAAACCTGGCAATGTACATCATCGCAAAGGTTGAAGTCTTCATTTTCGTGGCGGTCGATGTGATTGAGGGCGTAAGTTCGGCAAATAATTGCCTGCGATTTGTAATATTCAGTTTTTGCGCGTGTTCCGCTCTCGGCCTCCACCACGGCAGCTACATATTTTTCAAAATCAACCTGGTTCACAATCGTTAATTTGTCTTCCGGATGAATAGATATCGTCAAACTTCCGTTGTACCGCCGTTTGTCAAGTGCCGGAAATGCAGGTTCGAGGCTGAAGATGCTCGATTCTTTTTTGGGTGTAATTTTTATGGTTTCTGACAGGCCCATGTGTTTTTCAATGCCCCAAATACTAATTTGTTCGCCTACTAATGTGATGTAAATGACATCGTTACCTCTGATTTTTTCTTTGAACCCTTCTCTGTTCTCTAAATAAAATGCGCCTTTGAGCGGTTTAAATACCAATGTTTTAATATCGAAATTGTGATATAGCCCGATTTTAATTTTTTGGGCATGAGACAACTGAAAAAACAGTAGGAGGATAAATATAATAAGAGGTAGTTGTTTTTTCATTCCACTTCAGCTTTTAATCGTTTGACCATCGAATCGGCTGCCCTTGCCGATGCACCGGTATTTCCCATTTTCTGATACAATAAATTATAGTTTTTTAAGAGCATTTCGCGTTTTTCGCCGCCCGGGAGAATGGCTTTAAATTCTTTGTTCAATTTGGCAAATGTAAAATCTTTTTGCAACAATTCTTTCACTATTTCTTTTTGCATAATCAGGTTGACCAATGTTGCCCATTTCACTTTAATGACTATTCTGGCGAGGATGTCTGATAATATTCCTCCGCCAATTTTGTATACGGCTACCTGTGGAGTACCAATCAGTGCTGTTTCCAATACGGCTGTCCCCGATGCAACAATTGCCGCATCAGCATGCTTGAGCATTTGGTATGTATCGTTTTTAATTACAGGTGTTGCATTCAGGTTGGTGTATTTTTTGTAAAAATCATCGGCAATGCCCGGTGCTCCTGAAATTAAGAATTGATATTCCGGAAAATTTTCTTTGATTCTGATAAGCATGGGGAGCAAATGGGCTATCTCCTGGCGGCGGCTTCCGGGCAGGAGGGCGATTATTGGTTTATGCTCAAGTTGATGGCGTTTTACAAAGTCTTCGAAAAGTTCGCTGCGGTTCAGTTGGCTTTCAATGGCATCGAGCAGGGGATTGCCCACATATTCGATGTCGTAATTGTATTGTTTGTAAAAATCAACTTCAAAAGGCAGAATAGAGTAGAGCCTGTCTATATATTTTTTTATGCTTTTTATCCGAAAGGTTTTCCATGCCCAAATTTTTGGAGCGATGTAATAAAAGGTTTTGAAGCCTTGTTGTTTTGCAAATTTTGCGATACGAAGGTTAAAGCCCGGATAGTCGATAAATATAACCACGTCGGGTTGGAAATCGAGGATGTCTTGTTTGCAATAGTTAAGGTTTTTCCTGATTTTTCCCAGGCTTTTAATTACACTCATGTAGCCCATTACAGCAGTTTCTTTGTAGTGACTTACAAGTTCGGCGCCTTGCTCTTGCATGAGATCGCCGCCCCATGCACGAATGTGTGCTTTGGGATCGGAACGTTGTAATCCCTTTATGAGGTTTGACCCGTGCAAATCGCCTGATGCTTCTCCTGCTATAATGTAATACTTCATTTTTGTATGTGTTTTCTTAGCTGAACCTTAAAATTGCCACCAGAATTGCAAGAATCATTACTGCGGTTAAAACGCCTTTGGCCGATCGGTTGCGGTGTGTCCAGATGAAAATAAAAAACAGTAGTAAGTTAGGCAAGGCGCACAGACTCAAAATCGATGGAAACATTTCCGTGAGCGTGAGAGCTTTGATAAAATGCGACAATTTCGGAAATTCTTCCTGGTTGATGAAGTAAAACGCTACAAAGCCAAGCAGTGTAAGCACAAATCCTCCTGTTAGGCCTAACCAGGCGTTATCGTATTTTTTATTTTTCTTCGGATACATCGAAATTAAGTTTTGATACGTGTTCAATGGCGTGGTACGCTGTAAAATCGGCTTTTATGGGAACTACAGCAACGTAATTGTTAGCAAGTGCCCATTCGTCTGTATCTTTTGCTTCGGGTTCAAAGTTGTTAAATGAACCTGTAAGCCAATAGTAGTCGTGGTTGTGTGGATCTGTTCGTTTCTCGAATTTTTCTTTCCAGGTTCCATGCGTTTGTCGGCAAACCCGCAAGCCTTTAATTTTTTCCGGATCGATTTTAGGAACATTCACGTTAAGTGTGGTATAAGCAGGCAGATCATTTTCAAGTACGTACCGGAAAATTCTGTCGGCATATTCTACCGCAGCTGTAAAATCGGCTTCTGCAGAATGGTCGAGCAATGAAAACCCAATGGATGTAATTCCATTGAGGCAGGCTTCTATTGCAGCTCCCATGGTTCCTGAGTAAATTACGGAAATAGATGCGTTTGAACCATGGTTGATGCCACTCACCATAATGTCGGGTTGGCGCGGTACAACCTGGTTCAGCCCTAATTTGACACAATCGACAGGTGTTCCATTGCATTTGTAAAGAGTTACTCCTTCGCCTTCGCGTACTTTTTTCAGTCGTAAAGGCTCTTTTATTGTTATGGCGTGCGACATGCCCGATTGGGCATGTTCGGGGGCCACGGCTATTACTTCGCCATATTTTGAAACGACTTCAATTATTTTTTGTAAGCCTCTGGCGTAGTAGCCATCATCGTTGGAGACAAAAATCAGTGGTTTTTTATTTTTTTTCAAGCCCATCTATTTTTTTATTATAAAGGGCAAATATAAAGAAAGTTTCGGGTTTGTAACAGGAGTAAGGTGCTCTTAATCGATTAAAAAAGTGCTAAAAACATTGCGAAGGTATCTTTTCGTGATTTTTGAGGGTACATCTCAAAGAAGCAAGCCTAAATTGTTATATTTGACTAAAATTATGAGTTTCTCTAAATTCTGTCAAATTCGTTTATAATGAACATTTTACTTATAACTCAATTATATCCGCTGCGAGACGATTCGAGTAATTCATTTGCTTTGCATTATTTTGTAAAAGAATGGCATAAGCACCATAATGTTACGGTGTTAAGACCTTATATGAAATATGAAATAGAAAATCAGCCTGAAACAGAAAAGATTGTTGTAGATGATATTGAAATTCATGTTGCAAAATTTAAGTGGATACCGATTTTGAAACGTGCACTTATTAATAAAAAAAAATTGTATGACAAATTAAAAGTCAACCCCGACATTATTGTTGCCCACTTGTATAATTCATATTTGAATTTTATTGATTTAGCCAGTAAACGAAACATTCCGATTGTTGCAGGGATTCATAATTCTGATATAAAGTTACTTAATAATAAACTCCATCGGAAAAGAATAGTTCGTGCACTGAGAAAAGCAGATGGTATTGTTTTTCGTTCTATCCCTATACAAAAGCAATTTGAAGAAATAGTGGGGCCGGTAAATACGCCCACTTTTGTTGCAAATTCAGGTTTGCCCGAAAATTACATCGGTTACGCTCGTGAAATACTCGAAAAAGATTGCAATACAGGTTTAGCTGATGAAATACGATTTGTGTCGGCTTGCATGCTTTATAAATTGAAACAAATAGATAAAGTTCTTTATTCGTTAAAAAAGATAAGCGAGCTTGGTTTTCATAATTGGAGTTATACCATTATTGGAGATGGGCCTGAGCTTCCAGGTTTAAAAAAGTTGACACAGAGGCTGAACCTTGATAATTACGTAAATTTTGTCGGACGCCTTACGCGCAAACAGGTGTTTGAAATATTAAAAAAGCATCACATTTTTGTAATGCCCAGTTTTCCGGAGACTTTTGGTTTAGCTTATTTGGAGGCAATGGCTGCGGGTTGCGTGGTAGTTGGTGCACGGAATTGGGGAATTGATGGAATTGTAAAGAATGAAATTAACGGATTTTTGTGTAATATGGAAAATAAAGATGGAGTTTACCAAACCTTATATAAAGTGATTAGACTTGGAGAAGATGATTTTCTTCAAATCAGGAAAAGAAGTTTAGAAACGGTAACATCTTTTTCGGAGAAAAAAAAGGCAGGGGAATATCTGCAATTTTTGGACACAGTTATTCGTCCGGGGTAATATACTCAAAAATATCTTTCCAGAATTTTTTTGTTTCTTCTTGCAATTGTAAGGTCTTATTTTTTAGCTTGTTCCTTATTTCTGTGTTGCCAGGTTCAAGAATGAGTTCTTCGAAAATATTTTCAATTGTATTGTTTTGGTTCATTACAAAATTATCTAATCCATAGTCTGAAAACAACATTTCATATTTATGGCTCCAACTCGAAGTTGCACATGGTATTGCCTGGCTCATAGCACATACTGCACCATGAAATCTTGAGGAATAAACTGCACGTGATGAATTAATAATGATTTTGGCTTCTTTCGCTTTTAGGCTATGTAACACAGGAATGTTTTTTTTATTGGCATGTTTTTCTGCGATTTTTCTACAGAGTGCTAAGTCTTCTCTATCGTTAAAAGAGACAACGAATAGGTCTGTATTGTTTTCAATCAGCAGTTTGATGAATTTATCAATGTTTTTTAAGTATGCTTCAGAAACTTCTGTGTCTACTCTTTTAAGCATTCTGGAATTTGGGATGAGACAAACCTTGTTTTGGTATTCTCTTGCAATTTCTTGATTATCTTGCGGATGGTATAGGTTGGTAAAATCTTTGGCAAAACGTATTTTTTTTGAACCTGGGAATTCTGCCATTAAATAGTCCTGTGAAATTTTATCGCGGGCAAAAATTAAGTCAGCGTATGTGTGGATAATTTTAATAGCATTTTTGCTTTCTTCTTTGGTAAATGGCCCGAAAGCCTGAGGCATAAAAATTAATTTAGTGCCATTTTGTTTCAGTTTACGATAGTATTTTTCGAGTTTGAAATTTTTTTCTTTTGTGTGTTTCCATTTATCACCAAACCTAAATCCGCCCGCATCGAGAACAATATCTATATCATTATTAAGCAAAAACCCGTAATTCCAAGGTTCGAATTTTTGTGTTTGTGCTAATCTGTTTAATAATCGTAGAAAAAACGGGAGGTTTTGATATTTTATATTTGCTTGTTTTAATTTTTTTATGGGCTCTTTTCTTAGTCCTTTACCGGCATAAAAGCTGATTTCTTTATACTTTTGTGTTGCAAAGGCATCAATAATTGCATCGTGCATTAATTCTGCCCCCAGGTTGTCAAAAGATGTGTGGTCAATTTGAATGTTCATAATTATTTATTGTATTTGATAACGGAAGCGACATTTTTTTTCATCGAGTTTGGTATGAGCAGTTGATTAGACGGATATCCAAACGTCATGGCAAGTATACATCGCTGGTGTTTTTCAAAGTCCAATGTCTGGCGAAGTTGATTGTCAATGATTTTATCGTCAGGAATGTTAATTATGCACGATGAAACCCCAAATGTTTCGAGAGCAAGAATAAAACTCATCATAGCCATTGAGGAGTCGAGGTAAATTAAATGTCTGTCGGCTTCGCTGAAATATGCATTTAGGTTTCCTACTACAAAAAGCATATTGGGGGCATTCGGAGCAAAACTTACTGCTCCCGGAGGTATTTTCGAAACTTTTTTTAACAGATTGTTGTCGTCAATAATATGAAAATCAAAGGGTTGTCTGTTGCACCCGCTCGGTGAGCAGAGGGCTGCCTGAAGAGCTTTTTCGGTAATTTCTCTGGGTACTTTATCAGGAAGATAGCTGCGTACTGATCTTCTTTGTTGAAACAGCCTGTTTAACTCTTCAAACTTAATATTTGCTTTAACTCTTTGTTCTATTCTATAAGGGATGTTTTGTTTTTTGTTTTCTATTGTATTCTCTATGCAGAATTCATGAAAGTGATTATGGAGATTTTTTGTAAGCTCGTTAGTTTTATAGTCGATCGTTTGAAAATAGAGAAATAATATATCGGTTGCCCATTTCACGGTGTCATTTTCAGGATTAGTGGAGTATAACTTTTTGAAATCGATTATTGTTTCTTCAATGTATTTTATTCCAAATAACGATTTGGGTTGTTTGTTTATTAGTCCTTTTTCCAGCCTGTGAATGTTACGTCTTAATTGTGTTTCAACGGAGTAAAGGTTGCGCTTTTTATAACTTTTTATTCCGCTTTCAACAGCCTTTATTTCACTATAAAAGAAGCTAATTTGAAAAAATTTGTTTAACGGCCAAAGTTTACTTTGTGATAGTATTTTTGGCCCGTATAGTTTTATTTTTTTTAATATTTTCATTGGTAATTGTTCAAACCTAAATTTCTGGATACTTGTGATATATGTATTTGGGGATTTTTTTTATTGCCAGCAAATATAGGCGTATTTTTTTTTAATTCAAACTGCTTTCATTTGCAATGCCCGGGCATATACACGGCTTACTGATCCTTATCAAAAGCAATTATGGGAGTTTTATTTTATACACACTATTTAAACAAAAAATGCTTAATTTTTCTGAGAATATTATCAATAAGCAGGTTAGCTTCATCTGAAACTGAAAATAGCTTTATCGATACGGTAATTAGTAGCACAATTAATGAACTTCTTAATAATATGTCTGCAACAAGATTCATTGCGGGCAGGAAGCTTTGGGCAAAATAGGTGAGAATTAGTATAGCTAAAATGATAAGGGTATCTATATTAAAGGGTTGCAAGCCATATTTTTTATATAGGAACAAATATCGCATTAAATTATTACCAATTAGTGAAATTGCAATAGCTAGAGCAGCTCCTTTAATGCCATACAGAGGAATTAGTAAATACATAGATAGAATTAGTAGAACAACCAAAATGAGAATAAAAACCAAACTGATTCTGTATGATTTTGAATAAGCAATAATCTGCGCATTTGTACCTGTTGCCATATCGACCAAATAACCTATTCCAATAAAAAATATCACCCATTTTGCTTCGCTATAATCATCACCCAAAATAATCAAAATATTTTCAATGTTTGCCCAAATACCCAGAAATAATACTCCTCCAATGATAAGCTGGTTTAGACAACTTTTGCTATAAATTTGTTTTATTGATTGAATATCATTGTTTTTCCATGCATCTGCAATCAGGGTTCCGGATATTTTTAACAAGGGTCTTGAAGGCATGGCTATAAGCGAGCCAAAATAAAAGGCGATAGTGTAAACTCCTGTTTTTGAGAGGTTAAGCATTTGGTTTATAATTATTTTATCTAAATTGAATACGATAAGTGAACCGACTCCTCCGGCCAGGCTAAACAATGCTACGCTCTTTATTTCAGTGCGCATTTTTTTGTCTAATTTCATTAGGTTGGGACGCAGGTTTATTTCTTTTTTATTCATAAGAAAAACTAAAATAATAACTGCTTTTATGGATATGACAACAGCGTATAATACTATTAATTCTTTTAGTCCGACAATTTTAAATACATATAATAATGTAATGGAGAGAATTAAAAACCGCTGAAAAAACTCTTGAAGAAATGTGCCGAAAACAGCATTATAAAGCATTTTATTGTATGCATCGAGAAATGTAAAAATCATAACCGCAATGGTCATTGGCAACAGAAGATAGATGTATTGTACAAAAAGGGGAGAACTTTCTAAATTGGACTCAACAAGCAATGGTTTAAAAATGAAGTATGTAAGTATAAAAAGAACGATTCCGATTACATGAAAAAGAAGTGCGATAAAAAGGAAACCATTATGCCCATTTTTATAATTTCTGAAATAGGAAAATAGACGATTTGTAACGCCAGGAAGCCCTAATAGGTACAATTTGCCCATAAGTGAAGAATAGGAAGCCAATAATCCAAAAAGCCCGACAACCTCAGGTGTGAGGTAATTAGGATACAAAATAGTTGTTGTTACAAAGCCAATAATTACGCCCAGGTAAGACCAAATGGTACCTTTTATGGTTTGTTTAGCAATTATTCCCATTGCAGTTCTTTTCTGCAAAATTAGAAGGTTTATTGAAAAAACACGCCAATACCATTGAATATCCCCAAGGTTTTCTCATAAAATTGATGAAGAGCAACCTATCTGCTGAAGCTATGCAAAGTGGAGGTGTTATTACACGAGCCGGTTGCCGGGCGGAAACTCATGCTCAAGCAACCTCAAAATTTTCATAAATCGGTGTTTAGCAGTTTTGAGGTTCTTTTTATTAATTTTTTTGGATATAGTACCGACAAATTTAACCCAAATCTGCTATTTGGAAAGGAAATTGCTTTGATTTCTTTGTTACCTTTGTTTCTGAATAGTTTAACTTATCCACTTTATTATGTCGAACAGGAAAAAAAAGAACAAAAAGGCCATTCTTATTATCATTGCAATAGTTGTCATGGCCGGTGGTGTGGCAATTCGTGTTATGCCGGTAGCTGCCCTTGGCGCCCTTTTTCTTTTAGGTGTTCTGGTGAATGATATAATCAGTAAAATGGAGCAGTAATTCTTTTGAGCTGAAATAGTATTTGTATTGTGGCATTTTTATGTTTACACTATTAGTGAAATAGAGTTTGAGTTGTGATTGGAATATCACCAAAATATCGAATTTACATACGGCCTTTGTTGCCAATTATTATACGGGTGCTTGGCACAATTTTCACAAAAAAAATTGCCCTTACAGTTAAGTGGAAGTCTGTAAGGGCATTGTTTTGTCTGTCGAAAAGCGAACTTGTTAGCCCCTGAAAAGAGTGCCTGCTCTTTTAAAGGCATCATTAAATGAGTTCATGCTTCGGTGGATATTCTTCTCAAAATCGTCCCAATCGGCATTCGGTTCTGCATTTAATGTGTCATATTTTTCCTGCAACTCTTTTTCTATTTTGTCAAGTTCCTGTGATAATTTGCTAAGCTCCTCACTCGGGTTGTCCTCTTTGCTTAGTCGTTCTCGTATGCTGATAGCTTTATTACTAATGTCGTCTATCTTTTCTTTTATTTCTTTTTTTAATTTATCGTTACTCATAATTTTAAATTTTTTGGTTGATTAATATTGTACAAATTAGTATCTAAGCAATGCGTTTGCATTGGTTTTATTTAGTGGCATGTCATTTTCATCCAATAAATAAACGCGTCCATTGTTTAGCACTGTGTGGATAGCTGCTAAGTTGTATAGAGAAGCGTTCTGTGTTTGTTTATTGTTTTCAATGATTACCGTATTGTTTTCTTTATCGTAAAGGCCAAAAGAGTCTTTTTTACTTTGTATGAACAGCGTATCGACGCGTCCGTGCACGGCAGCCGGCACAATGTCGGCTATGTCTGTAAGTGCTTTGCCTGTAGCTGAAAAGTCTCTGAAGCGGTCTTTTTTGAGTTCTTTTTCTTTGCCAAAGTGTTCACTAAGCAGTCTTTTGGCTTGTTCGTGTAATTCCAGGGCTGTATATGTTCCCGGATTGCCGGCAATTAGTTCGTCTGCCAGATTTTTGTATTTGCTTATTTTTTTATAATGACCGAATATTTTCGTGTCACAAGCTAAAATTAGCGGCACTTCCTCGTTGGGTAGCAAGTCATTGAGTTGTTTGTCTATTGCCTGCAGGTATTTAATTAATTCCTCATTTGCATCATCTTTTCCTCCGCCGTGACCGTGATATATTGCTTCCCGGTTTGTGCCTGATCCGGATTGATGTTGCAGTGTAGGTGGTTCAAGTTCACTACCAACAACATCTTTTAGGCTTTGGGGGAAATCCGAAGTGTCAACTTCAGCTATGGTGTAAGGGGTGCTTTCGTGTAATTGTACTTTCTCCGGACTTATGCTGAGAATGTAGAACGTATCATCTGTATTCAGCATTGGAACAAGTGGCTTCAGGTAATAATGGTCGGAAAGGTAATAGTGCGGTGTAAAGTGTATGGGCACTTCAAATAGTTCTATATTGTTTTCGCTGTTGTAAAAAATTGCCAATCCGTCTGATTGATTTGCCCAAAAATCTTTTTCGTCCAGTAAATTAATTAAAGGACGAAGGAATACTTCTGTCTCATTTTCATTCAGGTTACGTTTATGAAGCAGCTCCCGGACTTGTTTTATGATGTTTTTCAGGTTTTTTTGAGCGAATTCCTCTTTTACGCCTTTCCCGGCACGAAATGTTGGTATGTAAACCGATAAGCATAAGGGCTCATGGGTGTTTGCCAGGTTTTTAAAATTGTCAGTGTTGAATAAACTATTCTGCGTTTGCATATTTCCTCCTAACTTCATTCGAATTAATAAAGGATTGTTCCGGCATTTTTGTTATGTCTTGACTATTAGTTGGTTTTGTAAGTTGCCAGTTGTCCTTTATGCATAAAAAATGGTTTTTGTTGCATTATCCGGTTGTGGATAATGCAACTTTTGTGGGCAATTGGGTTAACGGTTTGTAATTTCTAGAATATAAGACTTAGGATTCCGGCTATGAGTAAACCGATCATTAGTATCCAGAAAAAAGCACCGAAAGTTAAACCTACTGCTGTTGCGGCTTGTTCTTCAGCTTCTTTTTTTGCCGCCTCTTCCAATGGTGTTCTCGGTTCTGGATCTCTTGCAGGTACAAGTGCTGCAATTAGCAGCATGGCAAATAATGCAATAAGCAGAAAACCTACCCAGGAAGTATCGTAGGCAACCGGTTCGATCGGTTCAACCCATGATCCTATTCCCCATGAAAACAAGAAAATGATGACAAAGAAGAATAAGATTCCATTCATTGGGCCCGGGCCTTCGCGTCTGAGAACTCCGGGTAAGAGGGCTGCAAAAATAAGTGCAAATATAAATGCGAATAATAGTGGATAAAACATAGGTATGTAGTTTTTTTAGGTTTATATAATTAGAAAAAGGAGCGTATTACATTTTTTTAAGGTTTCTTTTTTTACATAAAACCAAAATAGTGATTGATTATCTCGATTTATTGAGTTCTATCTGTTGCAATACACCCCTTATAGTTAATAATTTTATAGGTGTTGTATTTTCACTCAATGTGAAATGCTTTATTCTATCACAAGGTTATTATCAACATCCCAGGCTCCGCCTTCCCAGGCGTTTTCTATTGCCTTGTTGAATTCTTTCCAACTGTCGGCAGTTCCGGTGAGTTCAACTTCACCGTTTTCAACGGTTACATTTATATCATCAGAGTCTACATACGGGCTCCACCATAATTGCGATTCAACTTCATTTTTGATTTTTTCATCGTTGGGCGAAGTTACTGTAATTACCTCTGCTGTAGTTGGAGGTACATAGTACCAATCATAATATGGTGAGGCATCCCAATAGTAATGCGTATAAGATGTGTTTGCTGTAATTGTATTTATTACACTGGTAACTCCGTCAACACCACTGGCTACCCATTCAGCTTCCATTTTTTCGAGGTAGCTGTCAACTACGCCTGAGAGTGTTACAATACCGGCATCAACACTAACATCAATTTGGTATGCTTCGGTAATGGAATTTCTGGCCAATCCCTCTAAAACGTTATCTTTGATTTCTTCATCAGTTGGCGCAACGTCAATTTTTACTTTAATCCGGTTTGTTACACCTTTCACACCCATTGTATGTTCTGCAATATTTTCGGCAGTTTGGCGGGCTTTCATATTGTTTACTTCGCCACGTAAGGTTACCCAGCCATTTTCTGATTCTGGGGTGATATCGAAAGAGTTTACACGTGGATCGAATAGCGCTGCATCTGTAATTGCATCTTCGATATCCTGATCCGATGTGAATGCACTTTTATTGCGACGCAGTTCTGTATCTTTTGCCCACCATTGCACATCAAGCTTTTCTGCATCAACAGATTTCACTCCTGTAATGTAGGCCAGATATTTGGCGTCTTGTTTTTCGGCTGAGCTGCCAACTGTACCTTTTAATGTTACGTTTGCATTTTTTACGTTTACATCAATGAGGGCATCGTCTACCAGCGTGCTCCATTTTAGCGCGCTTTCTATTTCGCGTTTTAATTCAGCATCGGGTCTTGAAATGTCGTAATCAATTTCAATTTTATTGGAAACCCCTTTTACACCGGCTACTGACTTGGCTACATTGCCTGCCAGCATTTTTTCGCGATAGGAGTCTACATTACCGGTAAGCGTTACTTTTCCGTTAAATGCGCTAACATCAACTTCGTATGATTCTGTGCCCGGATCATTGATTAATGCAACTGTTACTTTGCTTTCAATGGCATCATCGTCAAGCAATACTTGCGGTTCTACATCAATTTGGTTGCTTACCGAACGCACACCTTTTACCATTTCGGCAATATCGGCAGCCCGTTCCTTCGCTTGAATGTTTGATACCTTACCGGTTAGTTCGGCCACGCCTGCATTTACTTCTATATTTATGTTGTTTGTGTTAATGGCATGGTCAAACAGATACTCTGTTTCAATGGCATCGGCAATTTTTTGGTCGGCAATGTCTTCTTGCGACCAGCCTGCAAATGCAACTGTTAGTAGTAATGTTGTTAATAAAATTTTGAGTTTCATAATGTGTTCCTTTCAATTTTTAGGTTCAACATTAATTATAGTGAAAATAGAAGGGGTTATGCTTTATCTGCTCGTTTATCGTTATCGTTAAATATTTGAGCAATGGTTGTGAGGCCTGCTTTAAAATAATCGGCACTTTCAGAAAATTTTTGTTTTGCATCGTTCCATGCCTGCCCGGAGGTGCTTTCCAGCTCCTGATAGTCTTTTTCCATATCGGCATATTTTGCTTTAAGCGCCGCTATTTGCTCATCGTATTTGGCTTTTACTCTGTCAGAAACATGATTTCGTTTCTGCTCAAGCTCTTCTATTTTATTGAAAATATCGTCAATTGTCTTTTTTGCGTTTTGTTTGAACTTTTCTTTTTCCATCGTTTTATGTTTTAAGTTATTATTATTGTTTGATATTAATAGCTATCAATAAAAGTTGCTATTTCTTTTTCAAGATTGATGTCGATCGGTTTTACCGGGTTGTATTCCGGCACTCTGTTTAATCCTGCAGAGTCAAGGTTTACTGATATTTCCTGATCTTCGTAGCTTATTTTTTTGATGTTCGCTATCGGCAGCATAATTCTTCGGGTTGATTTTTCATCATCATTTTTGTCAATTGTAAAATAAACAACCTGCCAGTCTTCATCATCGATAATTATGTCGCTAACTTCGCCGTATTCTCCGTCTGAAGCGATTACTTTGTAGCCTTTGACTTCTTCGAAGCTTCTAAGGTTGGTGTCAATATCATCCTCTTTAACCTGTTCGTCAGGTACTAAAACCGGACGAGGAGGATATGCTGCAGTTGCTGTTATGGGCGGGGCTACGGCCCAGTAATTGCTGAGTTGTAAGTGTTTGCCGAGCTCTTCCTCATATTTTCTTGAAACCGGCTCGTTTTCTTTTGTCGAAGGACATTTTTTTAATTCTTCTTTCGTGAGATGAATTTTAAAATGTTCTTTATCCCACTCAGGTTCATCGAGCATTAGCCTGGGAATTAATATTTTTTTATTCATCAGGATTTTGCCCTGATCGGCTTCCAGATAACGTACAATCCATCTTTCTTCGTCGAATAAAAAATCTTGTACTTTACCTTTCGTACCATCTTTGGTTGCAAGCTTAAATCCTAATAATTTTTCTAAACTCCGTTTCATAATCTCTCCTTTTTTTAAGTTTCTACCACAAAGGTCAGTCAATTAAATTCCGAATCAAATGATGCAAATCAATTGTTGTTCTTGATCTTAATCAAATGAACAGCAACTAATTGATTTAGATCAAAATCTTGAAATTTTCTTGCTTTTTAAGTTTGGAGAGGAGCTTCCGGGAGTTGATGTTGATACTAGCTTAGAAAGTATCCATTGCGTCTTTTATTTTGTCGTCATCTGTGATTTTTATTGTATGATTGTCCATCTCAATTAATCCGCCATCTTTAAATTCTGCGAGTGTTCGTGCCACTGTTTCCGGAGTTGTACCAATCATTTGGGCGAGGTCTGTTTTGGGGATATCAACAATTTTTTGCGGGTTTTTATTGCTTAATTCCAGTAGTTTAAAGCCGGTTCTGTATCGTACTGAAGTATATGCAAGGTTTAAAAGTTCCTCTTCTTTGCTGCTTAATCGTTTAGAAATGAGTTCGATAACGTATTTTGCCATTTTGCTGTTGTTGTATACGGCACTTAGAAAGTCGTTTGCCGGCAGTTTTTTTATTTCACATGGTTCATTGCATTCTGCATATTGATTATATCTTCGTTTTTCAATAACCGGTTTATATCCGATAAGATTTCCCTGGTGGTAAACGCCTGTTATAAAGGATTTTCCCTGGCTGGTTATTCTGTAAGTTTTTACACTTCCTTTTTCAATAAAGAAAATGGTATGTGGATATTCGTTTTGATGATAAAGGGTTTCGTTGGTTTTGAGTGATATTGTGGTTGCGTTTTTTAGCAGTTCTTTGAGTATTTCTGTATGAGTTTGTGTGGTTTCGTCTTGTGGTGTTTCGTTTTCTCTACTGTTCTCTTTGGTTATTAAGGAATGTTTTTTTAGCTGGGTTTCAATTGCGTTGAGTAAATCAATGTCTTCAAAAGGCTTTGCAATATAATCATCGGCTCCCAACTCCATGCCTTGCCGCAGGTCTTTGTTGTCTGTTCTTGCGGTTATAAAAATGAAAGGAATTGTAGCTGTTTCGGGGTTATTGTTTCTTGCGTACAGAACGCTGTATCCGTCTGTTTCCGGCATCATTACATCGCATAAAACCAAATCGGGTTTAT
>CAYPSX010000032.1:10771-26474 GCA_964413185.1 uncultured Bacteroidales bacterium | reverse complement strand
TGAAAAAATTATTTGTTATTTTAGGTGTTGGCATACTATTGCTAACAAGCAGTTCAATTTTTGCAGAAACCCCTGGCAATGAACTCAAAGATCAAAACTTACCAAATTCAAAGAAAGATATCATAATTAAGGGTATACCTATTCATCAATCTGACGGGGAAGTATGGTGCTGGCCATCTAATTTTGTGGATTGTGTGAAAATCCATGTACCTGATTTCGGAAAAGGATCAAAAACAGCAACCATTTATGATAAAAATGGAGGAAGTAAAACTATGAAAATTAAAGATTATGGTATTCAAGAAGGAAAAGAAATGACTGTTGTAAAATTAGTGCGATAGTAATCTGTAAGAAGCTGTCTCAAAAATTTGAACTATAAAGTATATTTATGAAGAATCCGAACAGGAAACTCTCCAGAACTTATCCTATTTTTGAGATGGCTTCCTTATCCTTGTCATTCTAATTAACAATAACCTACTAATTACAACTTAAATATTTACCTAACATTTAATTATTTTATGGCTATACAACACATTAAGCTCATATTTTTATAATTGAAAAGCAAACATAGCTATTATAAAACTTTGTTTGCTTAAAATGAATTCAAAATATGTTGCAACAATATAAATAGTTGTCGATATTACAATAACTATAAATATAAAGAACAGAAGTAATTATTTTTTCTTAGCTATAAATATCTAATTTCATTTTTCACATTTAATATTAATTCAATGAAAGAACTATTTGTAATCATAAGTGTCGGGGTATTATTCCTATCAATCATTGCGAATTCTAATGAAAACCCTTCAAAAAGAATTACACCTCAAATTAATCCAAACAATTCCATTTTCCCTGACAGTTCATTCCAATTTAACGATTTCCAGAACATTGTAAAAATCTGGGAATGGTATAGTAATTGGGCTAAGATTGCAACAATGCAAGAGGGGAAAAAAGAAGGCATTACAATTACAACATATGATGAAAACGGCAATATAGACAGCACTTTCAAAATTGAAGGTTATCAAGTAGTTACAGAAGGTAATATGACGGTTATAAAAACCAAATAATAATTATTAATCAAGAGAGAATAACAAATCCTACTCTTTCATTCGCAACACTATGAGTAATAGAATTATCCTAATAATTACAGCATTAATTGCGTTCTTATCATGCAATACTAATAACGATTTAAATAATGACTCAAAGCTAGAATTTTATGTGTATTTAAATGAAAATCAATGCTTATATTGCTATAACGGTTTAACTGTATTAAATGAGTTGCCCAAAGATGCTACCTTGATTTTTCTTACCAATGAAAGCAGCTATGGCACATTTAAAGAATTATTCAGTCAAATGAATATTGCCAAAGAATATGAGTTCCGCGCTTACGAAAAAACTATTGCGGTCAATTTTGTGGAGGTATATCAGAATCAGGTTAAAACAGATTCCTTTAAAATAGAAGAATTACCTAAAAAAATTAATGAATTTAACGCTCAAAACAAAAATCTTTCTATTTCTATACGAGATTCAATTTCACTTGAAGGAGTTACTTTAAGTTCCAGAAACACTATTAATTTTCAGGATAATCATCTCGTTTTTTGCGACTACCTGTTAAATACCTCACACATAATTGATATCCAAACAAAAACTATTCAAAAAATTAATGGAGCAGACTTTGACACAGAAGAGTTTCTGACCCTAATTGGATATAATAAAGAAGAATACAAAAGATGGTTACCTGAAATGAAGAAGCAGAATTTAGACAAAATTAAGATCGCTTCTGTATTCTATCGTAAAGATACTACTACTATTGTTTCAACATTGGGCATTCCTTTAGTTCAAGAAGAAAATATAGCTATTCAAACGAATTTCTTTATTGGGAATTATACAAATAATAAATGGAGTAGCCTTTATCGTCCCGAACAATTACCTCCATATAAAGAAAACAAGTACGGGATATTCGACAAAGTATATAGATATGAAAACAACTTCATCACAAACCTAATAACCTCTACATTACATAATCAAAATGCACTTTGGGCAAAATTTAAGAAAGATAATAATCAGTTATCTGTAAAAATTTTGGATTATACTCACCCGGAAATGGCAATTCCAAAGCAACTTTTTCCGTACAGTTCAATGGGTGTTAGGGACAATTGGTTGTACCTGACCTATTTCCCGATAGCTTTTAATCCTAAAACAAACAAAATATTAAACTATTCAAACTATTTAGAAGATACGATTATTGAAAAACCGGTTAATTTTACTTCCGGCAAATTAGAAATAGTTGATTTGTATACCCAGGATCAGAGCATGTCTGCTATTTACAAATCTAATGGAGAATATTATTTGGTTAAATTCAACACAGCAACTGGAGAAACACTATTCACAAAAAGCTTAATTATTCCCGATAAAATTAAATCCCGCACAATTAGGACTATTTCTGAGCAGGAGTTTTGTGCATTATCTGAAGATAGAAAAAATATATATATTCTAAGTTTTCAACCTTAGCTTAATCATCAAATGAACAGGTCTCAAAAGGGCTTTAGGCATTGAATGCTACACTTTTTGAATTGCTTACTCATCAGATGACTTTGTCTTCAGCGAAGCCCTCGCTTTCTCCATGACCCGGCAAGGGTTTCGCTTGGAATAAAACTCTGGCTTTCGTTATCACCGGAAAGTTGACAAAGCGTAGTTCCTTTCATAGTTTTTTCAGCGAAGCCCTCACTTTACCACCGCCCAGCGAGGGTTTCGATCGAAGCATTGATCTGGCTTTTGTCTTTATCCGAAAAATGGTTTGGAATAATTCCTTTCGTAGTTTTTGAGCGAAGCCCTCGCTTTCCGCTCACTCTCCCGCAGCTTTCCGTACTCCTGCAGCATGCCGCTGTTTTTCGTTGCGCGGGTCGGGTTTCAGGGGCAGCCTGGCCATTTTTTGTACTTCGATGGAAGGGTGGCCAAACTCTTCCACCACCTTACCTAAAATCAGGTATACGCCAGCGCCGGTAAAGGGATGCTGTTTGAGCGAATCGGGGAAATGTACGGTATCGATGAAATTGCCTTTGTCGTCTAAAAAGGTACCGAAGTGCATCACCTCTTTCTTTACGGTCCACACGTACTTGACGGTTACCAGCAGACCGGTGAGCTTAACGGCTTTACCCACGTAGCGTTGCAAGCTGCGGGCTTTCACCTCGCCGCGGAAGCTGGTTTGCAACATATCGAACCAGGTGAGCGAGAGTGGAAAACCGAGCAGCTCAATTTCGTCGTAAGCATCTTCCAGCGCTGATGTGCATAGCTTGGGAAGGCTGTAATTTTTTTCTTCCGGCTCAAAAAGCACGGGTGCAGGGTTCTCCTTTCGGGATTTATTATCGAGCAGCATGTGCGCTTCCCAAAGCAAATCAACCTTACTTTTACCGGTAAACCGAAACGCCCCGATGCGAATTAAAATGCGCAGTTGCTGAATGCCAATTTGCACACGCCGAGTAAAATCAGCCAGACTTTTGAATGTACCTTCCTGACTGCGGGCGGCAACAAGCGCTTTCACCACGCGTTTTTCCAAATCCTGAATATGCACAAAGCCCACGTAAATAGTTTTGCCTTCGATGGTGGTCATTTGTACGCTGCTATTCGCGCACGGCAACTCAATTTGCGCGCCCCAGCGCCGGGCTTCATTAAAATAGATGCTCGTTTTGTAGAATCCACCGAAATTATTGATCACTGCCACCATAAACTCCAGCGGGTAATGCGCTTTGAGGTACAAACTCTGAAAACTCTCCACGGCATACGATGCAGAGTGCGCTTTGGAAAATGAATAACCGGCAAAAGAGGCAATTTGCCGCCACACCTCTTTGGTAATATGCTCGGGATAGCCGCGGCTGCGGCAATTGGCAAAAAACTTATTGATAAGTGAATTAAGTTCATTTTCGTAGCGAGATTTGCCACTCATCGTACGCCGCAGCGTATCGGCATCGGCCAGGTCAAGGCCGGCAAAATGGTGACACACTTTGAGCACATCTTCCTGGTACACCATTATGCCGTAGGTTTCTTCGAGCTGCTCTTTCATTACGGGATGGATATACTCAAAGCTGCCGGGATTCTGAAACCGTTTGATGTACTCGCGCATCATGCCCGATTTGGCGACGCCCGGCCGAATAATGGAGCTGGCCGCCACCAACGTGAGATAATCGTCGCAACGCAATTTGCGCAGCAGTCCGCGCATGGCCGGACTTTCGATGTAAAAACAACCGTTGGTCTCCCCTACTTTGAGCAGTTTCTTTACTTTCGGATCATTTTTGAACGTTTCCACCTCGTGCACATCTACGGGTTTCCCCTGGTTTTGCTGCACCAAGGTAGCACAATCGTTGATGTGGCCGATGCCCCGCTGGCTGAGAATATCGAGTTTTTCGAAACGCAAATCCTCGGCCACATACATGTCCCATTGTGTGGTGGGATAACCTTTAGGAGGCATATCCAGCGCCGTGTAGCAGGTAAGAGGCTTTTCCGAAATCAATATTCCACCGGCATGAATGGTGCGCAGGTTTGGAAAATCGTTCATCTGCCGTCCGATGCGCAAAATGTGTTGTGCCACCTTATGCTGGTTACCCTCATCGCGCGGATCATTTACCAACAAATCAATTTCAGCCTTGGGCAGCCCGTGGACCTTGGCCAGTTCGCGCAAAATGGAACGCCCCTGAAACGTAGACATGGCGCCCAATAGCGCAGTGTGTTCTTTCCCGTACCGTTTGAAAATATAATCCTGCACCTGATCGCGGTCGCGCCATGAATAGTCGATATCGAAATCGGGCGGGCTGGTACGTTGCGGATTGAGGAAGCGCTCGAAATAAAGATTCAACTCCACCGGATTTACATCGGTGATTTTCAACGCATAAGCCACCAGACTATTGGCACCACTCCCCCGGCCCACGTGATAAATTCCGCGGGTCATGGAATAGTGAATAATATCCCAGGTGATGAGAAAATAAGCGGCAAAACCCAGCTTATCGATCACGTGCAATTCCTTTTCCAGCCGTTCCCGCGCGTAGGTATTTCCCGGCCCGAACCGCTCCTCGAAACCTTCGCGCGCCAGCTTTTGGAGCAACAATTTATCATCGTAACGACTGGCGGAATACACCAACTTGTTTTTGAGCGTAGTAAAATCGAGGTGATACGTACATTTAAGCAACAGCTTTTGGGTATTTTCGATCAGCTCGGGAAAGAACTCGTAAGTTTTGGCCAGTTGTGCTTCGGTAGCCGGTACCTCATCGCCTCTGGCCACCATTTCCGGGGTGAGGTTCGACAACAGTAAATTGTGATCGATGGCGCGCAGATGGCGGTGCAGCTCCATATCGGCGCGGGAAGCAAAGGTAACCGGGTGAAACATCACACAGCGATTGCGAATAAGCTTATCGCTGATGGTCACCAGCTTGTTGCGCTCCGAGACGCGTACGCCAATGTACTCATCGTCGCGCAGGCGGTCGGGATAATTTAAAAACGGGTAGATAAAAAATACATCTTCGAGCTGTGGTGCGCGTTCGGGTAACTTTAGATTGTTGATGTTGTGGTACGACATGAACCGGTTGATCTGCTCAAATCCTTTTTCGTTACGAGCCAATGCGGTGTAAAGCCATGTATCGCCATTGCGAAATTCCATCCCCGCCACAGGGGCGATGCCATACTTGCGACACGCCTTCACAAAATCGGGCATACCTGTACTGTTGTTGATATCGGTCAGAGCAACAACCTGAATGCCTTTTTGCGCGGCCATTTGCACCAGTTTTTCCGGCGACAAAGTTCCATAACGGAGGCTATAATATGTGCGGGCGGCGAGGTACATTTTTATGGATGGTGGATTTTAGGTATTAGATATTGGATCATGGATAATAGATATTAGATTTTTAATCATGGGTTTTAGATAATTGATGATATTGAAATATTTCGCCGATGGTAGTTTTATATCCCTGTTTTTTGTCCCGCCGCGACGACTGTCAATTCATTTTCGCACACCCGGCCATAAATGACCGGGCTATTGATCGTTTTCAATTTAGCCGCCGGATTGTTGGCAAGTCGCGGTGTGAGTAATCTAATGAGCTGTTTTACAGACGTTGACTTTCGTACTGTTTATTTGCAAACTCACGCCGCGACTAACCGGTGTTTCAGGTTACAACCTCCGCATTGCCATAGCTTTATGTACAATATGATCGCCATACCGGTTACGTAAATTATCGAGCGCCTGGTACAATTTGACCATTTCACTGGTATCTTCGAACAGATTGAGCTGGTGGGCGCCATGTACCAAATGGCTAAACTTGACACCCACCAACCGTACGCGCATACGGCGGTCGTATACTTTGCGAAACAGCTCCCGGGCTACTTTAATCAACTGGTGATCGAGTCCGGAATAAGGAATACGCTGTTGTTTGGTGTGCGTATCGAAATTGGCGTACCGTATTTTCACTGTAACGCAGGCGGTTACTTTCTGCTTGCGACGCAGTTCAAAAGCCAGCTTCTCGGTCATGGTGGCAATAATTTCCTCCAATCGGGCTGTATCGGTGCGGTCTTCGCTGAAAGTACGCTCCGTACCGATAGACTTTCGCTCCCGGTAAGGTTTTACCGGCGTAGGATCGATGCCATTGGCTTTTTTCCACACGCCTTCGCCATTTTTTCCCAATACACGCGAAACCATCTCCGGCGGCACCATGCGCAACGTTTCAATGGTGTCGACGCCCATGGTGCGCAACGTTTGAAATGCTTTGTGCCCAACGCCCGGAATTTTACGAATGGACAACGGACTGAGAAACGGCAACACTTGCTGCTGTGCCACTTGCAGTTCTCCATTGGGCTTGGCCTCGCCCGTGGCTATTTTGGCTACGCTTTTGTTGGTCGACAAGCCAAAGGAGATGGGCAATCCGCTCTCTTTTATGATGCGCTGCCGCAATTCCCGCGACCATTTCAATGTACCGAAAAAGCGGCCCATGCCGGTGAGGTCGAGGTAATGCTCGTCGATGGACATTTTTTCGTAAACGGGCGCTTCTTCTGCGATAATATCGGTCACAACATGCGAATACTTCGAATACTGATCCATGTCGCCACGAATTTGCAGCGCTTCGGGACACAATCTGCGCGCCATCTTCATGGGCATGCCGGAATACACGCCAAACGTTCGCGTTTCGTAACTGCACGCCGACACCACGCCCCGGTCGGAAGCCCCGCCGATTATGACAGGCTTGTTATTCAACGCGCTGTTGCGCAGCCGCTCCACTGACACAAAAAATGTATCGAGGTCGAGGTGAAGTATGTTTCGGGTGGTTTGGATCATGGATATTAGATATTAGATCATTGATTTTAGATCATCTATGGTTCTTACTTTGGTTAGTCGCGGTGTAAGTAAATTAATGAGTTGTTTTACAATTTTTTTCTTTCATATTATTCATTTGCGAACTCACGCCGCGACTATGTCATTATTATTCCCGAAACCGAACCCTGAGCGTAGCCGAAGGGTGAATTTGGAATTTTGATCATTTTTATCTATATTTGATTAGTATTTAATCATTTTTACGATTATAAATTAATCATTTTAGATAAAACGCGCAAATGAAATCGACTTTTTTTGCTCAAAATATTAAACTGCTGCGCAAGCGACGCAAGCGCACGCAAGACGAAGTGGCTGCTGCGCTGGACATGAAGCGCTCAACCTTAAGCGGATATGAAAATGGTGTAGCCTCACCGGGGTTGGATGCTTTGGCCGGGTTCTCAGATTATTTCGAAATTGCCATTGATACATTAATTCGCGTAAACATGACAGAACTCTCGGAAAGTCAGCTTTCGGAGCTGGAGCGTGGTTTCGACATTTTCGTGAAAGGTAGCCGGCTGCGCGTGCTCACCACAACGGTAGACAGCGACAATGACGAAAACATTGAGCTGGTACCGGAAAAAGCCAAAGCCGGGTATACCACCGGATATGCCGATCCGGAATACATTCGCGAATTGCCGGTGTTCAAACTGCCATTTCTGGACCGTCAGAAAAAATACCGCACGTTCCAGGTGAGCGGAGATTCGATGTTGCCTGTGCCCGAAGGTGCATGGATTACCGGCGAATACATTCAGGACTGGAACAACATCAGCAATAACACGCCCTGCATTTTTGTAACCCGCGACGAAGGCGTAGTTTTTAAAATTGTGGAGAATCAACTTAATGAAAAACATTGTTTCCGGCTTCATTCGCTCAATACGCTTTATGAGCCTTACGATTTACCTGTAAACGACATTCTGGAAGTGTGGCGGTTCGTACACTTCATCAGTAATGATATGCCTGAGCCCCGATTGCCCCAAACCGACCTTATTGCCACGGTAAACAAGTTGCGGGAAGATGTTGATATGATGAGAGGGCGGTTTACAAACTCCAACAAATGATTCATTAATCAATTTTTTGTTTAATATTTTAAAGAGAAAGTTAAACAAAACTACTTTTTGGTTGTTTAAGCACTAAATTAACCTAAATCGAAATTATCATGATTAATGTATTACGCACAAAAACAATCAAAGAAGAGATTGAGAAACACCCGGAAAACGTACAGGCAATTATTGACAATGAAAAAGATATGGGAATATGCATCACCAATGCGAACGGGTATTTCGTAACTGTAAACTCCCGCTACCCTGAAATATACAGATATGCAAAAAACGACATTATTGGAAATCATTTCTCAATGATGCTGCCTCCGGCTGATGCAGACAAATTAAGTAAACGGCATGATGATTTTATAAAAGATAAACATGAAATAATCCGCAACTGGGAAGTAATGAATAAAAACGGCGAAAAGATTAAAATTCTGGCCGATGCCGGATACTCGGAAAGCCTATTTGACAAAACACCCCACAAAATCACCTTTGTTCATTATGAGGGATAGTACCAAATTAAACATAAACGCAAAACAATAATAAAGGCACCAACATTGAGGCAACCTGTTCCAACAAACCGACAGTAATGGAACAGTTTGCCTTAACCCGGATCACACTCCAGATTTCTGAATATTTCTCACAATCAGTAAAAACATGAGTTTTCTGAGAGACCCGAATTAGTGAAACGTCTATTTGGAGAACCAGTGCGTTCAATTATTTTGGAGCAGCCAATTAAACACATTCAAGTGTTGTATTCCATGTCGATCTTGAGTAAATGAATCCGTGGTCAGTAAATATTTGGGATAGTTGTCTCTAATTTTCTCCAATGCGCCAAATTCTCGCTCAACAGTGGTTTCATTTGTCATGTGCCATGCCACCTGATAGTACTTTATTTCACCTGTTGGATTTTTACAAACAAAGTCGATTTCTGTATTGCGAGATGTTCCTGTCCAAATTTTATTGCCCCTGCGCAATAGTTCCAAATAAACAATATTTTCTAAAATATGTCCCCGGTCGGTTACCCGCTCTTTACCAGCTAAAATATTCAGCAATCCGGCATCAACTATATAATACTTTTCTTGTGTAGCTAACTGTTTTTTGCCTTTCATATCAAACCGGTTTACTTTGTAAAAAACGAAGCTTGTAACCAAATAATCAAGGTATTTATCAACTGTTGCATGATGGATATTTTGTCCATCTTGCCGAAGTGTTTTTGAAATATTGCCAGGCGAAAGTGCACTACCAATATGGGATGCTGCAAACTTGGCAATGTTGGCAAATGCTCGTTTATCATTTATTTGATACCTTTGGGTTATATCTTTCTCAATAATTGTAGTGTAAATTGCATCAAGATATTCAAAAATCTTATCAAAACCGAGTTCGCGTAACTCAACGCCTTTGGGCAATGATGTTTCGTTCACATAGTCAAAAAACAATGCTTCATAGTTCAGATATTTATCCTTTGCATCAACATTGCGAGCTGTTAAATACTCTTTGAATGAAAAGGGCAATAACGAAATTTCTATATATCTGCCACTTAAGAGAGTAGCTAACTCACTGCTTAACAAAAACGCATTCGATCCTGTAATATAAATATCTGTATTTTCAGTGGCAAACAAGCCGTCCACTAGTTTTTCAAATAAGTGAATATTTTGTATTTCATCCAGAAAAATATAATTCGTTTTTTCTGGTTGCATTTTCTCCTTTATTTCAAAATAGATATCACTCCACGTTTTGTTCAGATAATTCTCTGGTATTTCAAAATTGAAAAATTGAATTTGATGCGAGTCTATACCCAAACCTAACAATTGCTCCTGGTATAGTTCAAGCAAGATGCTTTTTCCTGATCTCCTTAATCCACTGATCACTTTTATGAGATCTTTATCCCTATACGACAGCAGTTTGTCTAAGTATTCATTCCGATTTATGTATTTGCTCATATAACAAATATACAAACAATTATCAAAACTTACAATTTTTGCAGGTTTTGATAATCGAGACTATAATTTCAAACCACTACATCCCAATTAAACCTTCAAAATCAATTTAAATCTGCGTTAATCTGTCTTTATCTGTCAATTCTGAGTGCTATGGATCGGGTGTGCAGAATTAGATTTCATTTCGCCGATGATTCCATTACCTCTCCGATTGATTGCCCATCGCGGCGAGTTTTGCTGCAATTTTTTTGCCCAGCCATAAATGACCGGGCAAGTAATCGTTTTCAATTTTGGTTTGTGCTGCAGCCGAATCGAAGACGTCATCCCGCAGAGTGAAACGACAAAGCGATCTGTTTCAATCAACCGCAGTGGAAGCTTGTAACAGACTGCTTCGCCACGCTCGCAGTGACGCGTCGCTGAATTTAGCTCTGTACCAATAAAACTACTTCTTCAACGATGCTTTGCTGAAAACGTAGTCGGGGATTTCCTGGTCGAACGTGATGTTTACGACTACGAAATCGGTTCCTTTTCCCTTTTTCAACACGTCTTTATAGTTCATTTTGGTGGGATACCAACGGTTGCCTATTTTTTTTACTTCTCCCAACTTTACACGTTTGAGCAACTGCCCGCTTTTGGCGTACAACTCCTCTTTGAGCGGCACATAGCGTTCCTGATCGATCCAGGTTTTGCGACTTTCGTAGGTAGCATCATCAACCTTGGCTTTCATTTCCACGACCCATGTTTTGCGACCGTCAACTTCCTCTTCGCCAACGATCTTGGCGGTGTAAATGTCGAGCAACTCACGGTCTTCCATCACATCTTCGTACGACATATCCGATCCCATTACCGACTGACGAAGCATGTGCCCTGAAATCTGTATGGTGCGGTCGGTCGATGGTGAATAGATCCACAAACGATCTTTGAGCTTCAACATTTTTGTGCCTTTCTCGCGTGCAGGGGAAAGATACTCGGTGAATGACTCATGGTCGCCACGATTGTATGAATGTGCAATGAGCGTGCGGGTATTTCTGCGTCCGGAAATAATCATTTTCGACTCCATTTCAGTGGATTTGGCAGTCATGTTTTCATCGACTTTCCTGATTACATTTTCTGCATCGGGATAATCTTGCGCAGACAGTAGTAAAGGAAAAAGTAGTAATATTACAATGGATTTCATTTTATTATCATTTTGATTAAACTTCCAATTCTTTAAAAAGTGTTGCGGTTTCGCGTTTATATATGCCGCGTCCGGAAAGCATGTTGCCTAAAACCATGGCTACGAGGCCGGGGATAAACCCAATAAACAATAAATCAGGTGTGTATTCTGATCTTAATGTATTGGGCAACATCATGTTACTCTCAGGCATCATTCCTGTGATATCTACCCCAACAATTTGCATATAAAATGTAATGCCCAACCCGATCAGCGTGCCGATTATGGAACCAATTACACCAATAATCACCGCCTCATAAATCAAGGTTTTGTACACATGCCTTTTCTCCTCGCCCAACGCCAAACGAATGCCAAATTCCTGGTATCGGCGAAGCCCGCCTAACAAGCCGGTGTTCCACAGAACTACAGACATCGCCATAACAAACACGATGACAAAAATGAAAGACATGCTGTTTGCCAAATCCAGAAAACTGGCAAGGTTATTCTGTTCTTTTAACCGGACCATGGTGGGCGCAAATTCACTCTCTTCATCTCTATACGATGCGTTAAATGTTGTGGCGATTTCTTTCGCACGTTCATCTTTGTATACGCCGGTATTGAAAAAGCCCAGTATCTCACCTGTTCCATTATCCATATCGAGCATTCGCTGTGCATCGGCAATATCAATAATAAAAGCTCCGCGATCCATATTTTCCGAGCCGAACCGAACCATGCCGCTCACAGCGAAGTTTTCGAAAGTCATACTTCCGTTCATGGTAGCTCCAATGTAGGTTAACTCATCGCCCACTTCCAGATTGAGTTTTTTTGCCAATTTATATCCAACCAGTGCCTCACCTGCTTTTGCCGGCACAGCTCCTTTCACGATGGATTTTTCAATATTCAATCGCTTCAGCTCTCCGCTTTTTTCATTGTGCAATTCAATGGCCAAGCCTGTTGCCGGTCCCTGCGCCATGGTTTCGCCGTTTTCGTTCGGCACGTCGATAAGTCCACCGAAATAGATTCTTTTCATCCATTGCACATCAGGGAATTGCCTTTCGAGGGAGGGAATTAACGTATCGACCCCAAGCAGTGCCAAATCATTGGGGAGCTGATCTTTGTTCTCGGCATACGCACGCGACATTACTTTTACATGCCCGGTTTGAAACCGTGCACTCTTATCGACAATATCGCCCATCATGCCGCGTAAATATCCGCTGAATGTTACTGTGAGCATAACACCTATCGTAACTATAATCACCGGAATCACACTCCGGTTTTTATCTCGTAATATTCCTTTAATTAAATATCGTATCATTGCAATTTTCCTTTTAAAGCATTAACGGGATCCATTTGAGCAATTTTGCGAGCTGGTAAGAAACTCACAATGGTAGCTGCAGCAACAACCAGAATAATTGTGGTGATAATTAGCGATAAAGCAAATTCCGGGTAAATTGTATCGGGCATGGCAACACCAATATCCTGAGAATCTGTAGGGAACGTAATTCCATATTTACTGAGCACCACAAACAATGGTATACCATATAAACTACCCACAATTGTAGCCAAAAAACTGTACATACTACCTTCAGCGGTAAACAAACCCACAACTTGCCAGCGCGTCATTCCCAGGGCAATGTAAGTTCCGATTTCTTTCTGTCGGCGAAAAATAGACAACACCTGCGTATCGAATATGGCGAGTAACGCAATGGCCATCAGCAATAAATACATTATTGAGCCTCCTACATTTTTTGCCTGAATAATCTTTGCTAACGGTTCCAACAGATATTTCCGGGTTTTAAAGTCCCAGCCTTCTTTTTCTTTTTGTGCAAACTTTTCATTAGCAATGAAATACGTAGCATGACCCTTCAAGCCTGTCATTTCCCACAATTTTTTGATGGGAACCCAAATCTGGCCTTGATCAACCGAACTTACATCGGTATCGAAAACACCTGCAATGGTCACGTTGGCTGCATCGAATGTCCCATTTTTATCGCGCCATCGCAACAAAAGCTGGTCGCCTTTTTTCAAGTTGGCCGATTTTGCCATTCTCGTTCCGATTAACGCCGGAATATTGGCTTTGCTTTCAAGCAATAATTGGGTGGGCAATTGCACTATATTCTGCTCAGCAATGATTCCTTTCAGCGCAATAGAAATCATGCGTCCTTCGGGATAAATGGTTGCCTGACGGATCAATATCGGCGTCAAATTCTCTTGCTCTTTTTCAGGTAAAATGCCATGTCCGTCCTGCAGTGAGAACGGGTCGGCAGGGTCGTAATTAGCATTCAACAATTGACCACTCCCAATTTCCCAATCAATAGCCGCATTGCTGGCCTGCTTGTTCCAGCCTTCAATGAGGCCGTGATAAAAAATGATGAGTACGAATGCGAATGAGAGTACTCCCACATTGAGCCAGGTTCGTAAACCTGCTCCAACTAAGTTTCGATATGCGAGTTGAAATGCCAGCCTCATGATGCTTCGCTTTTATGTTCAACATGCTCATCTTCTGCCACTCTACCGTCTTCCAGTCGAATCATCCTATCCAGGTAACTCATCACTTTCTCATCGTGCGTGGCAAATAAAAAGGTGGTTTTTAGCTCCCTGTTCAATTTTTTCATCGTCTTCATCACAATGTGCGCATTTGCAGCATCCAGATTTGCCGTAGGTTCATCGGCCAGCACAATAGCGGGGCGTTTGACCATGGCACGGGCAATGGCAACACGCTGCCCTTCTCCACCGGATAGTTTGGCCGGTTTCTTATTGGCAAAATCCTGCAACCCAACCCATTCCAACGCCTCCATCACCGCTTTTTTCCGTTCCGAAGCCGTTCGCTTTTGCAATAAAAGTGAAAATTCAACATTTTCAAAAACCGTATAAATGGGCAGCAAGTTGTAAACCTGAAAAATAAATCCCAAATGCAGGTTTCTCAGGTGCGCTGACTCTTTATGCGACAACGACGAAATATCCTTATTCATTACACTGACTTTCCCTTCGGTGGGACTATCGAGCGAACCAATAATATTGAGTAAAGTGGTTTTTCCGGAACCACTAGGCCCTACCAAACCTGCAAATTCTCCTTGCGAAAATTTAAGATTCACATCCTTGAGCGCGGCAAAATCCCTGTCGCCCATCGGAAACTTTTTGGTAAGGTTCTCCACTGAAATGATGCAATTATTGTCCATAGTTTTAAAGATTATAGTTCAGGTATATTTTTATCGTCCTTTTTATGTGTAAATAGATGGTTATAAACTAACATAAGTCGTATGCCCGGCCCTGAAAACGAATCCATTAACTCATTTTGCTGAAAAGCCTGTTGTTCAGGGTTATAATAAGCCATCAGGTATCCGGTAAAATGTTGAAATTGATGCTCGAAGTTGAGAAAAAAAGCAAAATCTTCGCTTTCCCAACTGTAGTACACAACACTACTTAAACTGTTGAAAAAATTCAACGGATAAGATAATGTTGCTGCGCTAATGTTACTGTTTTTTCCAAATTGAAAGGGCTCCTCATCATATCCAAAAAACAAGTGTTCTGTAATTACATTGAGCCCGTTTCCTACACCAAACGTATAGTCGCAACCCAAATTAAAAAGCCCCTGATTGGTAAATGCTCCAATATTTTTCGACTGATGAATGTATGATGCTTCAAACCAAAGACCAATTCCCACATCCCATTTTCCGTCCAAGCCCAGACGATCTTCCGGATTCTTTTCGTATGATTGTAAAATGGGTAATTCAGTAGAATTTGCGGCGCGGTGATGGTATGATAGTGCAATTTCACCTTTGGGAACCGGATATTGAATGCGACCGCCAAATTCCGGCTGCCTGCTATACGTTTTTATGGCATCGAAGCCACGTGTTTCCTCATTTCCGTAGAGCATCCAAAGCCAAATATTGGCGTTGTTTACGAAGTAATACCTTCCTAATAAACCATAAACACCGTTAGTTTGGCTTAACGGATCGCGCGGATCAATTTGGTTAAACCATTGGAGCGGACGCAGAATAGATGCCGATCCGAAATCGATTTTTTGCAGTCCGGCGCGCACCTCAAACTGCTTTCCGGTGTAACGAGCCCAAGCCCGATAAGGCTTGATTGTGGCATCGTTTACAGAAGTGTCAAACGCATGAAACATGGAATTAGCGTACATATTGGCGGCTCCTACAAAATCTAGGTTTTGTGATTTTGGAAGCTTGATTTTGTAACTCATTTCAGGAATATATCGTCC
>CAYPSX010000032.1:0-10671 GCA_964413185.1 uncultured Bacteroidales bacterium | reverse complement strand
GCTGCTAACCGCTCATCGAACAATTTCCCTGACATATCATTTAAAAAGTAGAGTACAAAATCTAAGTTTAATCCTTTTCGAATATGCCCCTGCTCTTGAGCTTTGGCCAAATCGCGCATTACTTCGCCCATGAAATTTTGCTGATGTTGCTCAAGTTGTTGTTTTAATCCAAACTCCTCATTCTTGTATATGTCTTCGATAAACTCATGACTTATTAATGTGGTAGATTCATGTTTTAAAAGAATCAACTCTTTCACTTTTTCGGAGTAAGGAATATCTTTTTGCATAATTTCCCGGTATCGCACTATGCCTTCGTCAAGCACCTGAGCTAAAATATACTGAGCAAATTCTTCTTTATTTTTGAATTGCTTATAAAAAGTCATTTTGCTCACAGCAGCTTCCTTGCACACCTCCTCGATGGAAACCCGACGAACACCATGTTTCCAGAACAAGGCTTTTCCTGCTTTAAAAAGGGCTTCAAGCTTTTTGGGTTGAATATTGACATCCATAATTTTACTAATTCTCGTCAAATATACGAATTTTATTTTATTTTACAAATATCGTACATTTTTTATTTTTCGTAAGAATAGTTTTTAGTTATAATTCGCCGATGATTCAATTATATCTCCGATCAACTTTCCATCGCGGGGAGTTTTTCAGCATCTTTTTTGCCCGGCCATGAATGACCGGGCAAGTTATCGTTTTCAATTTTAGGTTTGTGCAGCCGAATTGAGGCCGTCATGAAGGTAATATTCGGATGAATTTTCAATTTACCTTCTCATCATTATCTTTGTACAAAACATGCAACCATGCAAATCAATATCCAATCGCTCTATCATGTAACTTTTAGCACATTTAACCAGGAAGAAACCATCAAAACCAATGGTCAAAAAGTGTTATTCAAATACATTTGGGAATTATTAAAAAATAAAAATTGCGAGTTATACCGTATTAATGGCACTGCCAATCATCTTCACCTTGCGATGAGCTTACAACCTTTGATCGCGCTAGATTCGATTGTGAAAGACATTCAGCATTCAACCACCGAATTTATTGAAGAAAGCCGTCTTTTTCCCGATTTTACGGGTTGGCAAGATGGTTATGTGGCATTTACACATTCGTTTAAAGAAAAAAGCATTTTGACCGGGTACATTAAGGATCAGGAAAAATTTCACGAGAAGAATACTTTCGATCAGGAGCTTGCTGCCATGTTGCGGGCGCACGGAATTGAAGAAAAAAGTTAAATAGTATATTCATTTACAGTGAACTCAAACCGGGCGCCTTTGTCGATTTCAGAAATAACGGTAATTTGCCCACCGAGTAATTCAACCAGGCTTTTACTGATGGACAAACCCAACCCTGTTCCTTCATAATGACTGGTATGGCCATCGTGCAGGCGGTGAAAACGATCAAAAACCTTTTGATGCTTTTCCGGAGGAATACCAATTCCGGTGTCTTCTACGAAAAACACCTTTTTATTATCATCATTAACCGAATATCCAAAAGTAACTGAGCCTTCACGGGTGAATTTCAGGGCATTGCCAATTAAATTGTTGAATATTTGTTTCAGGCGCACCTCATCGGTTTCCAGCCAGGCATCATCATTGGATAACGGCATTTCCGGCCGAATTTCAATAGCATCGGAATTTAGTTTTTGTACATGGAAAGCTTTCTCTAAATCTTTTATCAACTCATTTACATTCACTTTTCGTGGATAGATCGAAATTTGATTGGCTTCTATTTTTGACAAATCAACAATATCATTAATCAGTTGTAAAAGATGCGTACTTTGTTTTATGATGGTTTCCAGATAAGGCTTCAGGCTGGTATCTTCAATTTCGCCGCTTTCTAAAATCAGTTCTGAAAACCCGATAATGGCGTTCATTGGTGTTCGTACCTCATGGCTCATATTGGCAAGAAAGTTGGATTTAAGCTGATCACTTTCCTCAGCTTTTTGCTTGGCCTGTGCCAACATTTCTTTTTGTTCTTCAAGCTTTTGATTAAAATTTCGCAGTTCTGCATTCGTGGCCTTCAATTCTTCTTCGGTTGCTGTTAGTTCTTCATTTTTTTCTTTTATAGTTCGCTCATTCCTTTTCCGTTGCGTAATATCCCTGAAAAACGATTGCAAAGTATTTTCATCAACCTGTTTGGAGCGCATTTCTACGGTTATAACTTCACCGTTTTTGCAAATCATTTCGCGCTCCTGCTGTATCGTTTTACCGCTTAATATATCTTCATATTTCAATGGATTACTTTTTAGGATAGCTGTTGTAAACAAACTACTGATAGGCTTTCCTACAAGCTCATTTTCAGTGTAGCCGGTTATTTCGCAGAAGCTGTGGTTCACTTTGGTTATTACACTGCTAGTATTGGCTGTAATAATTCCATCGGCTGCATTATCGAACAGTGCTTTATATTGTTGCTGACTTTTGCGGATTGTCTCGCGCGCACTCCGGTCTTTCCTTAAAAGCCTAACCTGCTGAACATAAAAAACCAACAACACAGCCACAAAGACCGAAATGATTAATGGCCAAAGCCTCTGAAATATTTTGTAGTTCCATTCTTTTGTGGTGAAATCCATTCCTAACACTGCGAGGATTTCGTCTGTTTCGGGATTTTTTACAGGAAATAATGAAGTTATTAAGGTTCCCCACCGGTCGGTAATCGGACCAACTGTAGCAGGTTTCCCGGATTTAAACACTTGAAGATAATCTTGCGAAATTTCATCATAAACCAGGCCGGGAGGAGCATAATCTTGTGAAGCGGGTGGCTGGGCATCGGCTAAAAATACAACCTGTCCATTGGGTTTTTGCTGCATCAGATACAAAAATTCGCAACTCGGGTATATTTTCCGTATCGAAAGCAGTTGTTGTTTTAATCGCAAATAATCAACTGTTTGCAAATCAGTGGAGTCGCCGGCCAAATGAGCCAGACGGTCAACATTTAAACTCGCTGCCACAAGACTTGCATCTTGCAGAAACTCCTCACGCATTTTTTTCTGCGTGTTCTTTACAGCCTGAAAAACAATAACTCCGCCTGCTAAAACAAGAAAAAGCAAAATTAGCTGGTTACGTACAGAAATAAAATATTTTTGTTTTCTGGTTTGATTCAAATTCCTTGATTTTGGTCTAATTTACAAAATTTAACTATCGGAAATCTTTTTCCTGACAATTTATTTCAAAAAAAAACGGCTACCAAAGGCAACCGCTTTCTTTTGAATCCTGTTATTATACTATTTCTGCAACTGAGCAATGATGCCTTCAGCAGCCTTAATCATAACACTTTTTGTTGGTGCTGTTGTAAGCAACGGATGCGTTCCAATTTGAAATGACACAAGCTCAAAAACAGTAACACGTTTTTGAATAGCCATACTAATGGTATTAATAATTTCGCCGGATGATTTACCACCCCACACTTCGCCGCCAAGAATACTGCCATCGGATGGAGAAGCAAATAATCTAACTGTAAGCGGCATGGTATCGTCCAATGTGCCGGGGTGGCGATCGACATCGCTGAATTTTGCAGTAACATACTCAACACCGGCCTCTTTGGCTGAATTTTCGTTTACTCCGGCAGCAGCCATGGATAAATTATTGATTTCAGTTGAAAAAACGCCAAGCGTACCGGCAAAACATCGCTTTATTTTTATGCTGAACATATTGTACCCGAGTATCCGCGCTTCTGCAGTGGCAGTTGATGCCAGCATAATATTATCTTCATTTCCGGTTAAGAAACCAATTGTTCCGGCGCAATCGCCAACAGCGTACACATGCTTCTTATTTGTGCGTCCGAAATTATCTACGCGAATAGCGCCAATGCTGTTTAAACTAACGCCGGCTTCTTTTGCCAGGTCAGTATTTGGGTTGTATCCGATAGACATAATCACCATATCAGCATCTAAGCGGTCTCCATCTGCGGTTTCTACAGCTACAACCCGGCCATTTTCACCGATCAATTTGGCTACTTTAGTTGATGTTAACACGTTAAGACCGGTTTCGCGGAGTTTTTCTGTGGCAATTCCGGCCAGTTCTTGCGAAAAAGCCTTACTAAAGCACTGCGATTCAAGCTCAATGAGTGATACATTTTTATTACCTTCCAAATGAATTTGCTCAGCTACTTCAGCTCCAATAAATCCACCGCCAATAACTACAATATTTTTGGCTTTTTTAGCTTTCTCCAGTACTTTCTCTATGTAGCTGTAACTCTTTTTGATATAATCTACACCTTCGAGATCGTACCCGTCAATAAATTTAGGTTCAACAGGTTCAGAACCGGTTGCAAATACCAATCGTTCAAACTCGTACTGATTACCCGACTTTAACGTCAGAATGCGGTTTTCCAAATCGACTTTTTCAGCGGGATCTATCACAACCTCTCCTCCTGCATCGACGAAAGGTTTGGGTCCCATTGCATTTTTCGCGACTCCGTCTAACCGATGAAAAACATAAGGTATACCACAGGGTACTAAACCTTTTTCTTCTTCACCAATCATGAGTATGGATTTATCGGGATTTTGTTTTTTTGCTGTTACTCCGGTTATGATACCGGCAGGTCCTTTACCAAGAATTATTACATCGTATTTTTTCATTATATGTTGTATTTAATTGTTCATGATACAAAATTAACAAGGCTAAGCCAGTTATGGAAATATTACCATGTTTAATTATATGGATATTCGGAACTTAAGAGTAAAGAATACGATATTTTTTAATGTTTTAATATGCTTTATCAATATATATTTTCTGCAATATTTTATTTGCGGTGTACGATTTAAAATGAATATAAATTATGAACCTATGTTCATTTCGAGTAATATCTCAATTATTAGGGACTTAAAAAAAGATGTACGAAAATGAAAAACCATACATAAACAAAAAATTCAATTATAGTCACAAAATAACAGATATTTTTTGTTTTGGATTATACAGAACACAATGTAACACAGAAACGATTGTAACCATGTTGCTTTTAGAAATTAATAATCCCGAATTAAAACACCAATGGTTGTAACAACAATTGACCGGTATTATTCATTTTTACTCAAACTCAATTTTATCCACTTCTTTCATTAGCCGGTCGGTTTCGGTGAGTGCCACTATAATTTTTTGGTAGTGGAGTATATCTTCATACGAAAGTGTTCGGCCGGGTTCTCCCTTTTTGGGTGCACGGTCTTTTAACCACTTTTGGGCAGGTTGGTAACCACCAATATAGAATTCCCAGGCAACAAGCGGTATGTTCTCAAAATATTGTTCATCATTAATCCAAATTCGACCAAGTGGTTGAGACGCACGGCCGTGCGTCTGTACAAATTCCCAATCTTTTTTGGTGATTTTTCGGGTAATGGTATTATCACCATCTTTTGGATAGCTGGTAATATATTCTTCTACTTTAGGACTTTCAAGTAAGTGTATTTCTCGTATTTGTTTACCCAACTCAACCAATTTCCAAAATGTTTCTTTGTCTTTGGGATAAGGAACACGTGGAAAATCTATTTTGAGGAATTCTTTGTATTTCTCTCTATAGATGGGAGAGTGTAAAACAGCGTATATGTAATCTAGGATGTCTATTGGGGCGAAGAATAGCTTACTTACTTCTTTTTCAGTAGTGAATTTTATATCTATTTTTTGTTCAATCTTATCTACAACATTAAGTGCAAAATTTGGGTATCTAATTGATTCATTTTCTATAAGCGGTAATTTGTTTTTTTGTTTATATAAGTATAGTGGCGTACAGTAACTACCATCATAAGGAGTTGCTATTTTATGTTGCCCAAGAGGCTTATTAGACATAAAGACTCCGAACTCTTCTTTAGTTTGCCTTGTAAATATTAAACCATAATTATCATTTAGTAGATTATTATTTAGTTCAGGCCTGTGATAATCAAAAGCATAATCACCATACAACATAAACCTATCATCAAAAGGTCTATATAAACATTTAGTAGGTTCTGCATATTGGTCTATTTTACTCCGAGCCACATCTAACCTCCAATCTCGATTATCTCTTAAAGCATATTTGACTCGAATTGAATCATTAGATAACTTGGGATTTTTAAAATCATCTATTCGAGACTGAGCTTCATTTTCTGTAAATGAAATTGCGAAAGCATCCCTATGAGAATTTGGACCGAGAAGACAAGTGTTAAAAATCTGAGCGAGAGAAAACCCTTTCTTGTAACTGTCATCAAGGTTAAAATCTTTTTGAACCATGAAATACATTGGCTTTCTCTTAGACAAGAACTTAAATGAAATTTCTTTTAATTTGTTTTCCGAAAGAAAGTGATATTTAAACTCTCTGGATCCAAATAAATCATAATGAAATAATTCGCCTAATTTATTTCCAGTTTTATTTCCGGTTTTTATCATAATGTTAATGGAAACACCTTGCATAATATCGAAAACATTAATATCAGGTGAACCATCAGGACAAACTTCTTTCTTTTTGCTGTTTCCATGCAAGTCAATGGTATATATAGTATCGTATGTTTTTAATAAATTCCAGCGCATGCCTCTGAATGTGGGATTGTCCAAATAACCATGAGGATTTATAAATGCTAAAACTCCACTACCATTTTTTTCAATGTAATATTGACCATATCTCAAAAACTTCACATAATCATCATTTATCCATTTAGGGTTTTTTTCTTTAAGTTTTTCTTTTCCCCCAGGCTCTTTTTTATAGTCTTCCATTAGACTCATAATCCATTCTCCTTTATTGGCACTTTCGCCGGAATATGGCGGATTCCCAATCACGCACATTACAGGTGTGTCCCGTTTTATGTGGTTGGCTTCATTGGCTTCTGTGCTGAGCCAGTTAGAAAATAACGTTCCGGTATCGGGGTGGTGTTCTTCTAATGAATTGGTTAGATAAATGTTAAACCGCTGAGTTTTGGTGGGGTTGTAGCCTGTTTCCTGTAAAAGCATATCTAATTTGAGGTGCGCCATAGAATATGAAGCCATGAGCAATTCAAAACCGTTTAAACGGGGAATTAAGTGTTCATCTACATAACTACTCCATGCACCTTGCATGGCTTTAAATTTTTTGTTGTAAATGAATTTTACCACTTCGGCCAAAAATGTTCCGGTTCCGGTGGCCGGGTCAAGTATTTGTACTTTGTGTACTTCTTTTTCCATAAGCTTTTTACTGCCCGGAACAGGAACTTTAATTTTAGTTTTGGTGGTGTCGGCAAGGCCGTCGGGTAAATTAAATTCTGTTTTAAGAATATCGTCCACAGCCCGAACTATAAAATTTACAACGGGTTCAGGTGTATACCAAACACCACGGGTTTTGCGTAGTTTAGGGTCGTATTCGGCCAAAAACGTTTCATAAAAATGAATAATGGGGTCGTGGCTTTGTGTACTTTTACCAAAGTTTTTCAGCAACTCCCGTATATTGGTGGCCCGAAAAACATCGGCAAGGTTATCGACGGTGCTCTTAATACGTTCATCAATATCGGGGCCGGCTACATATCCGAATAGTTTTCTAAGAAAAGGATTTGATTTTGGTATAAGCTCAGCCGCTTCTTGTCGGCTGAAATCTTCCAATGTTGTGTCGTGCAAACGGGCTGCAAACATGCCATAAGCTAATGTTTGTGCATAAATATCGGCAAATCCTTTGGGTGTAAGATCGTGAATAAGTATCTTTTTAAAGGTTTTGTACTGCCCTTGCAAAGAGGTGTTTTCTTGTGTTTCTTCATCGGAGGTAACGGCATTTTCCAAAATATTTTGCAATAGGTTTGCTTTAGCAGCCATCATTTCGGCCAGTTTTTTTGGCGATTTGATAGTTTGGCCTATAAAAGCAGCAAAGTTTTGTATCAGGTTTGTGAATTGCTCGAAATTCCCGTTTAAAGGCTTAATTTGGTTGTTTTCAATTTCACCAATGCGTATTTCGTGTACCAACTCCCCGTTTTGAAAAAACTTAAACCAGGTATAATCTGTGATAATCAGATTTTCCAGCGCATTCCTGTAACGGTCGAATTGCTCTTTATAAACTTTGCTGTTTAGGTCTTTCCCAATATCTTTTGCCTCAATATAGCCAATGGGTATTTTACCTTTTGTAATTACATAATCGGGGTTTCCACAATCTGTAACATTAGCTGGTTCGTTGGTTATTTCTATTCCGGGAACAAGTACACGAATTAGCGTTTCTAAATCACCACGGTAAGAGTGTTCCTTGGATATTCCGTTTTTAAAACGGGTATTGATTTTATTAAGGTAGGTTTGTATCATTTTTTATCTATTTGGCATTTTTAGTAAAAATTCGAATCTCTGATCGTTTCAAATTTGCGTTTTATCAATTTGTACCAACAAACCGGGAAAAGCAACCCGGCGTGTACAAAATGAATGAACCAACTTGTTGCCGCAAGAATGGATAACAAAAGTTCACAAAATTTTTGATTATTACAAACCATTTTGTTAATTTCGACTATTCAGGATTGAAGATATAAGTCACATTGGGAGTCATCCCTTTGGTGCATTCTTCAATTCTGTTTTTACATAATGCTCAAAAATAGAAAATTATGGATATGTATGAAGATCTTTTGAAGTTTGGTCCCATTAAACCTTTTCCAAAAGTAGAGCACAAAGCTGTACAAACTTTCAAAAAAGAGATACACCTCGAAAATGCGGGCACTCTTCATCAATTTCTCACATTAAATGAAAGAGAGTATGTAACCCATTTGAAAATTACGGGCTACCTCAATATCGACGACATAGATAATGTACTCGATGAAATGACAACCTGTTACGAAACATCCGATGCCGACGAAGGGCCTATAATCAGAGAAAAGTTCCCGCCATACCTGAAAGTGCTCGATTTGGGCGAATGTGAACTGGTTGGAACCGATCGCATAGAAGAATTTACTTTTCAGTCGAGACTTGAGCATGTAGTATTGCCCTCCAATTTAAAGGTGTTGGGTCACTGGTACGATAGTGTGTTTGCCGATTCAGACCTGTTAGAAACCATCATATTCCCCGATTCGCTGGAAGAAATAAAAACTGGAAGCTTTCAATACTGTATAAAGCTTAAAGATGTTCGCTTTCCGAATAACCTAAAGATTATCGGTGAATTTGCCTTCGATGGTTGTGTTTCCATTACACACATACATTTGCCTGCATCGGTTGAACAGGTACAATGTGCTGCATTTTCGGGGTGCGATGCTTTAGAAAAATTTACCTTAGACGAAAACCACCCGTGGTTTTCCGTTAACGATGGTGTGTTGTTTTCGAAAGACCAAACGAAACTAATAGCTTTTCCGGGCGGTTACCCGCATAAACATTATCGTGTACCGCATGGCACAAAAATAATAGGTGAAGGGGCTTTTTCGGCATCTCTCATTGAAAGCATCGAGTTTCCCGATACCCTGATAGAAATAGAAGGATGGTCGTTTCAATTTTGCGAAAATCTCCAACGTTTAGTAATCCCACCATCGGTACAAATAATTGGTGAATTGGCTTTTAGACAATGTAAAAAATTAAAATCGTTGACACTCCCAAATTCAATATCGGTGTTGCCGAAACAGGTATTTGGCGGATGCAAGAATCTAATCGAAGTTGAAATTCCGCCATCGGTCAAAACCATTGAAGCATACGCTTTTGGGGGCAGCAAAAATTTAGAAACGGTAATATTACACGATGGATTAGAGGAACTGAATGGCTTCGAATATTGCCCAAACCTTAAACACATTCGCATACCCAAAACAACACGAATAATTCATGCGCCGATTTTCACCGGATGTACAAGTTTGAAGAAAATCGACATTGACCCGCAAAATCCTTATTTTATCGAAATAGAGGGCATGCTATTGACCCGCGATAAAACAAAATTGCTCGAGGTTCCATTCAGTGAAAACCATTCGGTAAAAATTCCCGAAGGTGTAGAAACAATAGGCGATTTTTGTTTCCAGGAATTAATCCACCTCGAAACGGTACAAATCCCGTCAACACTGCGAATTATTGGTCACCGGGCATTCGAAGGCTGCACCAATCTGAAAAACATCGACCTGCCCAAAACCATTGAATCCATCGACTACAGAGCATTTGACAATTGCCCAAACCTTGCCCACATGCAAATACACGCCGAGAAACCACCCAAAATAACCAATCCGGAAAATTCAAATTGGGGTTTTTTGAAAGATTCCGGCAAATTAATCATTCATGTGCCCAATGTATTAGACGCTTACCTGTCGGAACCCGGCTGGAACGAATTTAAGAATATTAAGAATATGTGAAAAGCAAATGTTTTAGAAGAAGATCACTAAAACGAGCTGATTAATCGCAATATTCAGCAAAAAATCCTTTACATAAATAGTCGATGCATTGCAGAAACTATTTACGTATAAAAAATACACAGCCCCTACAAGGCAGAGGAGTCATTATCTTCGATTATTTCGACTACACTTAGCGGCATTGGCCAAGGTTCTCACAAGTAAGAACCATTAAAACGCAATCACAAAAGTTAACAATCCAAATCTTCCGTCCATTTAACCCAGTGTTATGACTACAATTGTGATTATAATCCAGTATATGGTAAACCAAAATACCTTTTTGTTTTTTTAGTAAATGTTTAAAAATGGGTGAGTATAAAACGTATAATTTTTATATTCTTTGTACGCCCAATGCTGTATATTTGTAAAAGTTAGAAAAGCATGGGCTGTTCCCATTGTCTTTAACT